>WRIW01000036.1 GCA_009782505.1 Clostridiales bacterium | reverse complement strand
CCCTCATAATGCAGCACCCGTACGCCCATCCCGCTCAGGCGCAGGCCCTGCTCCTTCCTCGTCAGCGTGCAGCCTACGCCGCCCCGCCAGAGGGCCATGATCGCCCCCTGGACGCCGAAGCCCTCGGCAAAGTCGGTGATCTCGTTTTTGCGGAAGTACTCGTCGTCCTTGAAGCGGTGGCCCCTGGCCTCCGTCAGCACATAGCGCACGGCGTCTTCCCGCGTCCTGATATCCTTGGCTTCCCTGCCCGGCGCCCTGTGATCCCGGCGTACAAACTCGCCCTTCTCCCTGTCCCAGGACACCGATCCCGCCATCATCTGGCTGTACTGGGATCCGATACAGACCGCGCCGTAGTGCTCCATATACCGCATATATTTCAGGAAGTGCCAGGGCGAGGGATGGGCTTCCATCCAGCGGTAACGCTCGGTGGCCACCGCCGCGATCTGATGGTCGGCCCGCCATTGGATTTCGTCGATCAGGGCCTGCCAGAAGTCCCCAAGCACCTCTGGCGGGAGCCTGGTCAGGCCGCCCAGGGTATAGAAGGAATACAGATCCTTCTGGCTGAGGGGGGAAGGCGTCTTCGTCATCAGGTTCATGATCCTTATGCCGTGGTCGCTGCGCTCCCTCTCCGCCTTGATGTCGCCGATGAAGCGCTCGTCGTCAAACTCCGTATCGAAGATGCGCTCGATGTCGGCGATGATCTTCAGCGTACACCAGACCCGGGTCTCGATGAGCTCCTTGTCACGCTCCGGATCGGTATCCCCGAGGTATATGGGCCAGTCCCCGCCCCAGCGGGGGATGGGGGACAGATCCATGCACTGCTGGCCCCGCTTCGTATGCTGGTCGCAGGGATCGGTAAAGGGCACGCTCATGTCCCGGTAGGGGAATACGCTCCCGTCATTCTGATAGCCGAGGAACTGCACGCCCCAGCAATTCTGGACATAGCCGCATATCTCCCTGCCCCAGCCCCGGACCTCGGAAGCCAGACGGGCTTTCCGGGCGAATTCGTCGCTGACGCTGGCCATCATGGCGCCCACCGGGTTATCCTCAATAATATTCAGGTTGGAAAAATAGTCCCGCCAGCCCACGTCGCCCGTATTGCCGTGGGCAAGCAGCTTCTTCGCGTCGGCGGCCGAATCGTCGATGGAGTTCTGCCAGTACGCCCGCAAGGCTTTCGCCCTGTCCCATATCTCAAGGGGTTTTGTTTCCCATAGTTGCTTTGCGCTCACGCTACCGCCTCCTTTCTCTCTACGAACTCCAGCCGTTCAGGCGCGTCATGCCGGGCTTCACCATATTGATCAAAGCCTCTATGCCCATCCTGGTCTCTTCGTAGGGCAGGGTGGTGTCGCGCTCAAACGTATGGTAGGGGATTTTTCTCTCCTGAAGAAGCTTCCAGACGGCGTACATATCCGTGCCGTGGGGATGGCAGTAGATCTGCTTCGCGATGATCGCGGCGTCTACCTGGAAGTCCTCGGAGAGCTCAAATATATGCTCGGGCCTGCGGCGCCATACATTGTCCTTAAGGGCGGAGTGGGGCTTACTCATATAGCGGAGGCCGATGGCCATGAGGCGGTCCTTCATGGGGATGACCTCGTTCCAGATATAAGCGCTCCCGTTGTCCAGTTCGTCGATGACCACGTTGCCGCCAAGGCCTTCGATGAGCTTCTCCAGCTCGGCGTCATAAGTCTCGCTCCCGATGAGGATGAAGCGCACCCGGTCTTCATAAGGCTCCCTGTCCTCCAGCTTCGGGATGAGCTCCTCAAGCATTTTGTTTGCCTCGGCTTTGTCCATGACCTGGCAGGCCAGCATGATCTCCATGGCTTCGGATCCGAGGATGACGGGATTGTTGAATCTGCGCAGCTCATATATGCGCCTGAGAAGCCGCCTGTTTGTATTATAGACCTCGATGGCGTTATCCAGATCGGCGTCGGAAATGGCTTTGCCCGTCCACTCCTCAAGCTTGCCTTTCATGAGCGCGAGCTCGGAGCGCATAACGTCTTTCGACCTGTTTGCGTCCGGATAGTCCGGGGTGAAGAGGTAGTAGCTCCAGAGGTTGGGAAACATCTGCATCGTTGTGTCAAAGGCGTTGTACCACCACTGGCAGCTCTCGATGCTGACCAGGCCGTCCACATAATCGTAGTACCCCAGGTTGAATTGGTTGAACATGTCCCGGGTGACGTAGCAGTTGCCGTACATCAGGCGGTCTGTGGTGTCGTCGGCGTAATGCTTCGCCATGATCCGGACAGGCAGGATGCCCGCCGCGTAAGCAAGCTCTTCGGGGAAGTATGTGTCAAAGAAGCCTAATACCTTCCCGCCGGTACGTTTCTTCCATTCCTTCGCGTACTCGTGGCGGTTTTCGAATAGCTGTGAAAAATTCTGCACTATGGGTTCCCTCCTTCCTGTCAAGATGCGAGGAGCGCGGCGCCGATAGCGCCGGCCAGCATCGGATCGTATTTCGGCTCCATCGCCGTGAAGCCGAGTTCGCGTTCGAGCCTCTTGGTGATCCCGGGATTCTTAGCGAGGCCGCCGGTGAATCCCACCCCTTCCTCCAGCTTGACGTCGCCCACGTCCAGTGAGGCGATCTTGCCAATCGTACTGAGCGCCCTCCACGCTACGGTGAAAAGATAGGAAGCCAGTATCTCGTTGTCATTGTAGTCCTGCTCCCGGTAGCCCGGGCGCATGAGCCCATAGGCTTCGGATTGGGCGAAATTGTAGCAGGTGGTGCTGGAAGGCTCGGGGTCCTTCTCCACATCCAGGGATTTGGCGCCGATCTCGGTGATGGGTACCAGGAAAATATCGCTCATCACTTCGATGTTGCGGCCAAAGCCGGTGGCGCATTTGTCGCTGGTCTTGAAGTCGGCGACCCTGTCCCAGCCGAACAGGCGAATGGTCTTCACCGTCTGCCCGCCCAGGTCGATCACCGTCCTGACTTCCTTACCGAAGAGATAGCGGGCGCCTTTGCCGTGGCATTGGATCTCATCCAGCCTTTGCGCCGCGCCGGCTACATTTCCGCCGCCGAAGCCCGTGGCGGTGACGCAGGAGATATCCTTCGCCGTCATGCCGCTTGAGCCCAGGGCTTTGGTCAGTACATCCGCGGCGGCAAGCTTGAAATCCGCGCCTGTGCGGATGTTCGCGTAGGCGAAGAGCTCGCCGTCGCACATGACGGCCGCCTGGCAGCTGGTGGTGCCGATATCGAGGCCCGCGGTGATCTTCGCGGCTTTCTTCCAGTCGATGATATCAGACTGCCAGCATGATTCAGGCCACTTCCCAAATTCATGTTTCATGCGTTAAACCTCCTATATAGAATAATTGAGGGAGAGCCGTATGGCCGCGACGTCGTCTCGGCAGACGCAAGCCGCCTGCCCGGCTCCCCTTGAAAAGCGATACTACTTATCCGCCAGGTCCTTGTTGCAGTTGATGAGGATCTTGGGATGCTGGCCGGACATATGGCAGTCGAAAGCCTCGATGGCGTCGTCGATGAAGAAGGACTTCTTCGTGAAGGGCTCAAGATCCATGTGCTCAAGCATCTGTACGGCCCTGGGGAAGCTGTAGGGCGCCACACGGGTAGCGGTAAAGGTGAGCTCCCGCTGGTGGAATACGTCGAAGTTGTTGATGGGCATCTCATAGGTGTTATCGAACATGGAGATATACATAAGCGTGGCTTCGTTCGCGGCGATCTGGATGGGTATCTTCGCGGCGGGGATGAAGCCGGAGGCTTCGACGACACAGTCATAACCCAGGTTGTTGGTGATCTTCATACATTCAGCCACTACGTCCTGGCTGGCGGGGTCGATCACATGATCCGCGCCGAAGCGCTTGGCCAGCTCGCGCCTCTCCGCGATAGGCTCGATGAGGGTAAGGCTTGTGGCGGCGCGCTTCTTCATCATCTGGAGGATGAGCAGGCCGATGGGGCCGCCGCCCTGGATGGCAACGCGTTCGCCGACTTTGATGTTCGCCTTGTCGTTGACCCTGACGGCGATGGAGAGGGGCTCCAGCATGCAGCCCGTACGCAGGGACACACTGTCGGGTAGCTTGTAGACCTGGTTCTCATGCCAGACTACGTATTCGGACATCCCGGGTGAGAAATGGCCGAAGGTATTTGTGCAGTACTGCTGCTGGCCATTGCGGCAGTAGTAGCATGTCCCGCAGTAGCACAGGAAGTTGCCGGCTACCCTGTCGCCGACCTTGAGGCCGGTGACCGTGGCTTTCGCGCCCAACTCGACGACGACGCCGGAGATCTCATGGCCCATACCGATGGGGACGCGGGGGCCGAATATGCCCTCTACGCTGTGGGGGTCCGAGCCGCAGATGGAGCAGTAGGCGACTTTGATCTTCACGTCGTTTTCGCCTACCGTAGGAACCGGTACGTCCAAGACTTCGAGGACGCCTCTTTTGTCCGGGTCCTTCTCCTTGAGGCTGCCGATTCTTGTTGCGTTTACTTGCTTCATATCTCTCTTCCCTTCCTTAATCTAGCTGCGCGCCGCTGAGTGCGCGTGGTGCGTCTGATTAATATAGTAACGCCGCAAAGGTGATTTTGCAATGAAAAAAATATGGGCTCCGCCACTTACAAATAGCCACGCTTTGGGCTCCTGACCTCCTGGTCTGTTACGTGTCGCTTATAGCTCCGTCAGCCGGGCCCAGGCTTCGTCGGTGTACGCATCGAAGGACATGTCGCAGCTGGACAGGTCAAGGCCGCTGCGGTTGGTGCCGTGGAAGGCGGCGCAGAGGGCGCCGGCGGCGCGTCCGGCCTTCAGGCCATTTGGCGAGTCTTCGATGACGACGCAGTCCCCCGGCGGCAAGCCCAGTTCCTCGCAAACGCGGAGGTAGATATCGGGGTTGGGTTTGCCGCGCTTGACCATCTCGCCGGTGACGATAGTATCCATCAGGGGCGTCAGGCCAAAGGTATCGGCCACATGATACACCATACGGTTGGACGAGGACGAGCCGATGGCAAGCTTTATGCCTGCTTCCTTCGCGCGGAGCACCCAGGTCATGGCGCCGGGGATCAATCCGGCGACCTCGTCGCGTAAGGCGTCATAC
Source organism: Clostridiales bacterium (assembly GCA_009782505.1). Classification (GTDB taxonomy): domain Bacteria; phylum Bacillota; class Peptococcia; order DRI-13; family UBA5745; genus WRMS01. The sequence goes on along the minus strand of WRIW01000036.1, from coordinate 16,055 downwards.
AAGCCGGCTTCATATGCCGCGGCTATCTCGTCGCGGCGGGGCGCCAGATGAGGATGCCATGTCGTGATGAGATTGGCGATGACGATGTTGTTCGCGCCGGTCATAGCGGCGATCTCGCGGGCGCCGAAGGGGACGCCCAGCCCGGCGAAGAGCTTGGCGTCGGCCCGGTGGTAGCCGGGCTCGCTGTCGATCAACACGCCGTCCATATCAAAGAGAATGGCTTTCATACATTTACCTTCTTTCGCGGCTGCCGTCGGCCTAAGCGCGGCTCGTCTCAGTCCACAGAAGACATTGTATACCAAACCGGAGAATCATGCAAAACGGAAGCCGAGGGAAGAAGGGGCCCGGGGGCATGGTTATATATGCGATGGATTGAGCGGCTTCGTCAGCCAGATAAGAAATCGCAAGCCTGGCAAATCCGTAGGCGTGACACGATGTCGCGCCAGACGGAATCGCGACATGGACGTCGCGTTGGAGTCGGTAGGAGTTGCATCGAACGATTACTATATCTGGCCGGAGTCGTGAACTATCGCATATATAGCCATGCCTCCGGGTCCCTTCTTCCCTCGGCTAGCGGCAAAACTACAACGGAAGCCGCGCGCTGGGCGCGGCTTCCGTAGCTTAGGGGAACGCCGGGTATAACAGGCATACGGCAAACCCCTTATATAAACCGCGGGGCAAATGGGTCGGCAGGAGTGGAAATTGTTGACACACTTGCCCCGGCGAGCTGTACCCCGGCGCAAACCGGTACTCGCATAACGACGTCAAACCATACCGTATTTATCCCCGCCGACGTGGTCGGGGATGAAGGCCCGGCGGCTTCCCGCTAAAGCGGCGCCGCGCCGCGCCTCCACCGGCGGAGCCTCTTCCGCCGGGAGCTGCTTCATGCCGGATTTGCCTGTACCCTTCAAGGTGAAGCGGGAGACCAGCTCCTGGAGCAGGGTGGACTGGGCGTCCATCTCTTCCGAAGCGGCCGCGCTTTCTTCGGCGGTGGCGGCGTTTTGCTGTACCACCTGCGCCACTTGGTCGATGCCGATATTGATCTGCCCGATGCCAAGGGTCTGCTCCTCCGACGCCCTGGCGATCTCCCTGATCAGGCTGCTGCTCTCTGTGATGCCGGATACGATCTCCGCCAGGCTAGCCGCAGTCTCGTTGGCGATCTTGTCGCCCAGCTCGGCTTTCGACTTCGCGTTCTCGATCATTGTCCCCGTCTCTTTGGCGGCTTCCGCGCTCTTTGACGCCAGGCTCCGGACCTCTTCCGCCACTACGGCAAAGCCCCTGCCGTACTCTCCGGCCCTGGCTGCCTCCACCGCCGCGTTGAGGGCGAGGATATTCGTCTGGAAGGCGATGTCGTCGATGACTTTGATGATCTTGCTGATGTTTTGGCTGGCGTGGCTGATCTCCTGTACGGCGGAAATCATTTCATCCATTTGCCGGCTGCCGTTTTCGGCATTCTGGATGATCTCATCCGCCAGCTTGGCGGACTTGTCGGCGATGTCCGCGTTTTCCCTTGTCTTCTCGGTGAGCACCGCGATGGAGCTGGAAAATTCCTGCATGCTGGCGGCTTGCTCGGTAGCGCCCTGGGCCATAGATTGGGCGCCCTGCGCGACCTGCTTGGCGCCGGTGGAGACCTGGGTGGAGCTTCCGTGGATCTCGCCAAACATAGCGTTGAGATTGTCCACCATAAGCTTAAGCGACTTGCCCATCGCATCCGCGGCGGACAGGAGCTCCACTTCGACGGTAAGGTCGCCGGAGGCTACGATCTCAAGCTCCCCCGCGACGTCCGCTACATGGCGGACAAAAGCCATGGCGCCCGCTATGCATTGCCCGATTTCGTCCTTGTGTCCGGAATACTTTCTGATGATCTTCGATTCTTCCGGGCTGATGATGAAGTCCCCCGTCATACCGGCTTTCTGCATGAAGGCCGACAAAGGCGCCAGGGGCTTGACGATGCCCATGGGGATGACTACGGCGAAACCGACGCTGATCGCGATGATGAAGACCGAGATAACGACCAGGAGCAGCATAGACCTGTCCGCGCTTGTGCTTACCGCGCGGCTTATCGTGTCGGTGGTGTTTACCGCGAGGTTGATCATTTCATCCACAGAGTTAAAGAGCCCGTCCGCTATGGTAGCCCCGGCGGTGGCGATATCCACCACATCCTGCCTGCGCCCTTCAAGATTAGCCTGGGTGACCGGTATGACGACCTCGTTATGCCACTGCTCCGACAGATCCCTGATATTAGCCACGGCTTCAGCCCGGAAACTCTTCTCGTCGTCGGTGAACTCAGGGTCGCTCCGGATCAGGCCGGCGTATATCTCCAAGCCCTCGTCTATATCCCGGAAGGATTGCTCGATGTATACGGACAGGGCTTGGATATTGCTTTCCGCGCCGCTTAATCCGGTATAGGCGCACATATGGTAAAGGGCGCGCCTTGCCGAGAGGAACTTGTTGTTGATCCTCAGCATGGTGATGATCCTTTGCTGGGGATACTCCAACAGATGGGTATAGTCCCTGTCCGTCGTCATGGAAGACAGGATAGCCAGGACGGCGAGGGCCAATGTCAGGACGATCACTACGCCGAATCCGATAGCGAGCTTATAAAATACTTTCAGGTTTTTCATTTCATACATCACTCCCCTATTACTACTGTAAACTATGGTGTACGGCGAGAGTCAATTATGAATTATTCAAACCGTGAAATTTTCCGATAGACAAAAAAGCAAGGGATCACGCCAAATATGCCGAGTTGATGGAAGCCTGTTTTTCTACGAATTAATGATGAAACCTGAGGGCCGCCCATGAGTTTATGTTGAAAAAATCCAGCCTTTGCGGTAAAATAGAAAGAAAAGCGATCGACGACGACCACAGATCGCGAGGGGCGGATATCGATGACACAAACCGGCTTATTCTCCATATCCGAGTTCGCGCGGTACTCGCGGACCACGAGAGATACCCTGCTGCACTACGACAGCATTGGGCTCCTTTCCCCCAGGGCGCGGGGGGATAACAACTATCGCTATTATTCCAGCCGCCAGCTGGCCGGGGTCAACCTGATACGGACGATGCAGGGGCTTGGGATGACCTTGACGGAGATCACCGACCTGAAGGACAACCGTACGCCGGAGATAGTGGAAAAACTATTTGAGCAGCAAATCGAGAAGATCGACGAAAGGATAGACAACTGGATCCGGGCAAGGAAGCTATTATTCACGCTGAAAAAGTCTATCGAATCAACGATAGACGTGGATGAAAAAGAGATATCGATCAAGTTCCTGCCGGCGGAAGCCATCGTGCTTGGGGATCTGAACGACTACAGCCGGGGCAGGGACGACTATGACGCGCTGCTCAGCTTCTACCAGGGGATCAACAGGAAGTACCCGGATATCGACATGAACTACCCTGTGTGGGGCTTTTTCTCCGAGGAGCGGGTGAAAAAGGGCGATTGGGTATGGCCGGATCGCTTCTATTTAAACTACCCCGAGGGGCATGACAGGAAGCCGGCGGCTTTGTACGCCATCGGCTACACCAGGGGAGGGTACGGGCAGAATGGCGCGCTGTATGAGCGTATGCTTGCCCACATCGACCGAAACGGCTTCGAGATATGCGGCGACGCCTTTGAGGAGTATCCCCTGAACGAGGTTTGCGTATCCGACCCGGACAACTATCTCATCCGGCTGATGATCGTCGTGCGTGAAAAAAGATAATTTAGATCCTGTCCAGCTCGAAAGCTTTCAGCCCGATGAGCAGCTTCATGCGGACGTCGGCGTCGCCCAGGGACACATCGAGGATATCCTCGATTTTCCGCACATGGTATAAGACTGTGTTTCGGTGCATATGCAGGCGCTCGCCGGCGCTGGTGGCGTTGCGCTCATTTTCCAGATACGCCGCCAGGGTCTCAAGCAGGTTGGCGCTGTGCTTCTCGTCATGGAGCTTCAGGGAGTTGATGGCCCAGAAGGCGAAGCTGTTGGTAAATACCCCCGGCAGGGAGTCGATGCCGTTGGCGATGAGGTGGTTCAGGTAGAAGTCCTCGTAATGGTAGAAACGAAAGGAGCCCTCCTCCTTCCTCGCCAGCCGGAGCCGCTCGCCGGTGAGCACCGCCGCGTGGGCCTGCCCGTAAGCCACAGCCATGTCCCAGAGGCTGCCAAACTCATTGCTGACGCCGCAGTTGCAGTTGAGCTCGCCGAATAAGCCCGCTATCTGCTTAGTCCTGCGGCGCCTTTCGTCCCCGGATCCCGAAAGGCGGCAAAGGATCAGGATATCCCGGCTGTAGACGGTGGTGTCCGCGTTGGCCAGGCGCAGAGACAGGTCGTGAGCCAGCCTGGGGGCGGGGATATTCAGTATGTCGTTGAATACGATGAGATTCAGCTCGAATCGCCCTTCAAAAGGCAGATTCAGCGAATTAGCCCGCAACCTCGCCTCGTCCTCGCTGAGGATAGTCTTGCCAATGAGCTCGCTGATGAAAAACTCCAGCTGCCTTGGTTTCGCGAACTGGGGGCGCTCCTTTTCCAAATAATAGGTTATGTAGCGGATCAGCAGCTGGTATAATTCCTCGATGGCGTCCGAATAGCTCTTGTTACAGCACACCATGACGACGATGGCAAAAAAGGCGTCGTTGTACTTATACACCTTCTTTACCGTGTCGTATTTGCTGATCACCATGTCCCGGCTGACGATGAGCTCGTTTTCGTCCGCGGTCTCATACTGCTCGATGCGGCGGTACTTCAGGAAGCGGCGTATGGTCTCCTCGGGGTGGTAGCCGTTCTCCATGAGCCGCTGGGTCGTCTCGTCGTCGGCGTCGATGTTTTTGGTAGCCGCCAGCAGATTGAAAGATTCGTCCTGCACGGAGATGTGGTTGCCGATAATGGGCTCGCACAGGTTCATCAAATCCTGCAAGCCGCGGTTAGCCAGGACGGACTCCTGCATCAGCTGCACCCAGTCTTGCAGCCGGGCAAACACATAACGCACGCCGTTTAGCAGTTCCCGCTGATCCATGTTTTTGTTGATGATGAATATGTTTTTCAGGAAATCCCCGGTCTCGGACTCGTCCTGCCGCCGATCCCGGACGCATAGATAGTACTGGTCGTCCCCCTTCGGCGCGAAGAGGGCTTCGGACAGCTTCGCGATGAGCAGTATCTGCCCGGGCGTGTGGGGGCTGCCGGGGATGTAGAGCTCGAAGCCAGCGAAAGCGGGATTTCTCCTGTGGGGGGATTCCAGCTCCACGCCCAGTTCCGACAAGAGCAAGCCGAGGGAGATATTCATCGGGCAGCCACCTCCATGGATCGTAAGCGGGGTTGGATCGGTATACTGATGCGGCTACTGTTGCATCCTACAAAAACCCAGCCCATTATTAGCGCGAAAGTCAATGATAATTGTATGTTTGAGACAATTCTTTGGGGAAAAGGCGCGCCGGGAAGCGCGAAAACGAGGTGCTTTGTCAAAAACGCTAATGCCGCGGATAAATATTCGGGATAGCGGACGTTGAAGGCCGGGGCGTACATATGCGAAACTTATGGAAACCGCGGATTAATGTTGTGAATGATAAAATGATATGACAAAGGGGGGCGCATTGTCAAGAATGCTAAACGATACGAGGACGGCTTCATCTACCCCCAGGGACAATTTTCTGCGCCTTGTGCGAAATCAGGGCCCCGGTTGGATCGGCGACCCATTCCCCTGCTTCAACTGCGACGAAGCGAGCGGCGTGCCTTATCTGCTGGACGCCACAGCTCTGGCCCACCGGCGCACCGGGAAAGGCAAGGTAGGCGTGCCGGACGCCTGGGGCGTGATCTGGGACTGGCCGGAGGATCAGCCAGGGCCCGTGCCAAACCACCTGGGCGGCAATATCGTGGTCAAGGACGTCACCAGCTGGCGGGAGTTCTTCGACTTTCCGGATCTGGACCATCTGGACTGGACGGGCGCCGACGCTATGTGCGCGAAGCTGGACCGGGAAACCAAACTGGTCATGGCCCAGTCCCCCAGGGGGCTATTTGAGTTTTCCCACGCGCTGATGGGGTTTCAGGAAGCCTTGGAAAATTATTTGCTGGAGCCGGAGGACATGTACGAAATGCTGTCCGCCTATACCGACTGGAAGATCAAGGCAGCCGGGCTATGTATCGATCATATGAAGCCCGACATTATGGTCAATTTCGACGACTGGGGCGCCAAGACCCAAATGCTTCTGCCGCCCCGCACCTGGCGGGAGATACTCAAGCCGCTGTATATGAAATTCTTCGGCTATATCCGCTCCCGGGGAGTCATCGTCATGAATCACTGCGACTGCTATGCCCAGGATATATGCGAGGATATGGTGGAAGTGGGCATAGACGTATGGCAGGGCGTGACGCCGGAGAACGACGTCGTCTCCATAGTCGAGCGCACCGGCGGGAAGCTGCTGCTCTTCGGCGGGATAGACATGCCGGCCATCGACTATCCGGGCGTGGATGAGGAAACGATCCGCGCCCACATACGCGCCAAGATCGACGAGTACGCCCCCACCGGGCGGTATCTACCTATTTTTTCGTCCTGGATGCCCATCCATGATTTCGTGCGCGGGGTCGCCTGCGATGAGATGGAGAAGCACGGCGCCCTTTTCCGCGCCCGCTGACGGGGCGTGGGAAACGCCCATGAGGCGTGGAAGTTGCGGCGGCGGCTCGCTTTTGGTATGATTGGGGCGCAGCCAGAAACAAAACAGACAACAAAGTTGCGCGGTATGTTTTGCTTCTGACGGGACAAACAAGAGGGGTGATCGGATTGAAGTACCCTAAGTTTATGACCATGATCAATAAAGCCTGCGGCTATATATCCGGGGCCATCATCCTCGGCGCGTCGTTTCTGGCGGTGATGGAATCTATCCTGCGGAAGGTATTTCTGTCGCCCACCAGATGGTCCCTGAACCTCACTCAGGGCGTATTCATCTGGGCGGCTTTCCTGGGGGCGTCCTGGGCGCTCCAGGAGGTGGGGCACGTATCCATCGACATGATCCGCGACGTGATCGACAAGCATACGAAAGGGGCCGGGCGTATGCCCCGCAGGATCATCGCCATATGCAGCTATCTGGCCTGCGGCTTCGTGCTCTTCGTCATGCTCCGCGCTGGCTGGAACCTCAGCCTGCGGGCGATACAATTTAACGAATACGCCGCCTATAATTTTAAATTCCCGAAAATCATCTCCTATTCCGCCATCGTCACCGGCACGGTCCTGATGCTCCTGACCATCGTATTCATCATCCTGGACCTCATCAAAGGCAACGACAAGTATCTGGCTTAAGCAAAGCGGGAGAAAGGGAGCGGAATGATCCGCCCCGGCTGAATCAAGGGGGAAAGCTTATGAGCAACGCTCTTATCCTAATTATATTTTTCGCTATCATGCTCTCTACACTCTTTCTGGGCACGCCGGTGTCTTTTTCCCTGGGTTTCGCCGGAGTGCTGGGCGTCATCCTCTGGGTGGGCTCGGCCAGGCTGAGCCAGATCGGGGTGATCACCTATACCCAGGGCACCCACATGAACCAGCTCATCTTGCCGATGTTCATCATGATGTCGGAGTTCCTGTCCAACGGCGGGGTAGCGGAAAATATATTTACCGTCCTGAATAAGAGCGTCGGCAAGCTCAAGGGCGGGCTCGCCATCGCCACAACCATCGCCTGCACAATATTTGCGGCTTTGTGCGGTTCGTCGCCGGCTACCGCCGCTTCCATCGGTAAGATCTCCATCCAGGAGATGACCAAGCGCGGGTACTCCCCGGAGTTCGCCGTAGGCACCGTGGCGGCGGGGGGTACCTTGGGCATCATGATCCCGCCTTCCCTTACTTTCTGTATATATGCCGCCATTACGGAGAACAGTATCGTCCAGCTCTTCATGGCGGGGGTCGTGCCGGGGCTCATGCTGTCCGCTCTGATCATCCTCAGCATCGTCGTCCGGGTCAGGCTGAACCCCGGGCTGATCAACTACGCGCCGGAGGGCGGCGGGTCTGCGGGCAGGGCCATGGACGCCGCCGGGGCGAAGGAAGTAGTGGAGGCGATACAGGCGGCAGCCAGGGAAGGGTCCGGGGCAGCGACCACCACCGCGAACGGAGGGGAAGCGGCGAGTGGGAAGGGGAAAGAACCTACATTCCTGACCATACTGCCGGCTCTGGCGCTCATCTTCATCGTCCTGGGCTCCATGTACTTCGGCTTCGCTACGCCGGTGGAGGCCGCGGGCTACGGCGTCGTGGGCGCCTTCCTGATCATTGTATTTCAACGCAAGCTGACCCTGAAGATGTTTTCGCAGACGATAACAAGCGCGGCGAAGACGGGGGCCATGATGATCTTTCTCATCATCTGCGGTACGTTTATGACCTTCGTCGTCTCCTACCTGGGCATACCTCAGGAGATATCCGCGACAATCGCGAACAGCGGCCTGAACCGTTATGTGGTACTTCTGCTGATGTACGCCCTATGGTTCATCCTGGGCGCCCTTATGGATCCCACAAGCATGGTGCTCCTCACTATCCCCTTCCTGTACAGGACCCTCATGATGCTGGAGTTCAACCCATTGTGGGTGGGCGTCGCGCTGGTTCTGGGCTCGCAGATCGCTATGATCACGCCCCCCGTGGGCATGAACCTTTTTGTGCTGAAGGCGAACACGGGCTTGCCCATGAATACGGTCATCAAGGGGGCCGTGCCTTATGTGCTGATCCTGTTATTCGGCTTGGCGCTGATCACCGTATTTCCCGGCATCGCCACCTGGCTGCCTTCGCGGATGTTCTGATACGGGCTTCGCTTGCGGAGCGAAAATCGCGCCGCCGGACTCTTTGGGGGAAGGCGTGCGATTGATATAGAATAGGCAACAAAAACAACACAGTTACGCAGTATTTAAGGAGGAATTGATCAATGAAGAAGACAATTTGTATGTTACTCGTGTCGGTTCTGCTGTTCTCGCTCGCGGCATGCGGAGGGTCTAACGCGAGCGCCCCGCCCGCGGCTACGACCCCGCCGGCAAGCACGACGCCCGCAACGACGACGCCTTCGACGCCGGCGCCCGCCGCGCCCGCTACCGCCTGGAATCCGGACAACATCCGCTCCCAGTCCTTCATCCTTGGCCACGGCCAGGGTGAGACGAGCCAGGTGGGCGCGCAGTATCATGAATTCGCCCTCGCCGTGGAAGAGCTTTCCGGCGGCAAGATGAAAGTCGAAGAGCGCATCGCGGGCACCCTGGTGACCGATACCGAGACCCTGGACGCCATACTGGATAGCGTCATCGACTTTGCCCACAGCATGGGCTCCTACGTCACCGGCTTAGTCACCGATCTGTCGCCACTGACCATCGCCGGATACTACGGCGGCGATGACTGGAACAGCTTCGCGGACGGCATCTTTGACCTGGTCTCTGACATCTACGGCGACTACAATATCAAATACGTCGCCCCCCTGTATCAGGGCAACTCCTATATCGCCTGCACCCAAAGGCAGATCAAGGTTCCCGGCGACGTGACCGGGCTGACTTTCCGCGCCTCCGGTACCTGGGTCTCCAAGACCGTAGACGCCTGGGGCGGCGCGGCGGTGACCATCGGCCTGGCCGATCTGGCGGACTCCTTCTCCAAGAACGCCGTACAGGGCGTGGCTACAGGTATGAATATCATCGTCCCCTTTAAGATCTACGAAGTCGCGAAGTACATCACCTTTACGTCCATTTCCGAAGGTTTCGCGGCGCTGCTGATGAGCGGCGACACATGGGCCCGGCTGAACGCGGACGAGCAGGCTGTCATCATGGAAGCGGGAAAGATATTCCAAAGGAAAGCCTACGACATCGCCATCGAGAATATTGGCGTATATGAGGATACCATCAACAGCGAAGGCAAAAACGAAGTATACACCCTCAATGCCGCCGAGCAGAAGCAGTTCATCGAACGGGCGTATAGCGTGTATAATGAGATGGAGGGCGAGTTGGGCCCGAAAGGCCTCGAACTCATCGGCATCCTGAAGAGAATCAACGGCATCGGTTAAATAAAAGCACAAAGGGGACGGTTCTTTTGTGTTTTGTGAAAAACACAAAAGAACCGTCCCCTTTGTGCTGGAAATAGTGTATAATGTCCGATAGGAATATAGCTAGGGAGGAAGACAAAATGGCATTTTGCACAAATTGCGGCGCCAAGGTAGATGATGGCGTGAAGTTTTGCACATCCTGCGGACAGGCTTTAGCGCCGGAGGCAGCCGCCGGAGAGGCCGCGGCGTCTCAGCAGGAGGCGGAAGAGCAGCCGAAGCCCGCGGGGCAGCAAGCCCAGCAGATACAGGAAAGCGTGCAGCAGGGCGTCCAGCAGGGGGTGGAGTTCCTGAATCAGGTAGCGAAAAATGTAGCGGACGTCACAGAAGAAATGGACCCGGCTGATATCGAGAAGAACAAGACCATGGGAGGGCTGGCGTACATCCTTTTCTTCCTGCCGATGATCTCCTGCCCGGATTCCAAGTATGCGCATTTCCACGCGAATCAGGGGCTCCTGCTCTTGATCCTGGTAGTAGCGGCAAATGTCGTCAGCAGGATGCTTTACGCCGTCCTACGCGGGGGTTTGAGAGGATTCGCGTCGCTACTGTCCTCGGTGCTCTTCCTCGCCGTAGCGGCCATTGCCGTCATCGGGCTGATCAACGGCTTCACCGGTAAAGCGAAGGAATTACCTGTCATCGGAAAATACAGGCTACTTAAGTAAAAGAAGATAACGCCATGCCCCGGATCATCATTGGGGGCGAGGTCACAAAAGTCCAGGCCGTCGTTATCGAAAACGCCGCAAACATCACCTTGACGAATGAGGGTGAGGTTTGCGGCGCTATTTATCACGCTTTATTTTTTTCTTTTCATCAGGATATTTTTTTCAGCTTCAAGCCACTTTTCAAATTTTGTTTGACTGAGGATCGCGGGCCAAATACAAATGAGAAAAGTAGGGGTGGTCGTGAAAGCAGAAGCGTGGCCCGTCCATACGCCGATGACGGCGCTGGCGATCACTACCACGGCGAATATTACTACGACCAGGATGAGCCGCTTCTTCATCTTCTTTGCCTCTGCTGTTTGAAAATATTCTTGCTGCAGCTCTCTTTGCCGCTCTTTGGGCAGCTCTCTGTAAAACAATGGAGTGTTGTCGGCGCTATTCTCTTCCATGTTTTTCCCCCTTCTCAATATGTATACCCGTCCTATCTGTCGGCGCTTTGTCCCCCATTACCAGTCACAGGCTTTGCAGCTCGGGCCATACCCGCTTGAATTCCGATGGGATATCGATCTTCTGCGGGCAGTGGGCTGAGCAATTGCCGCATTCGGTGCAATCAGAGGGCGTCGCCCTCATGCCCCAGCGCCCGCCTGGGGTAAGCCGGCGCTTGACCGCGTCGCTGAATCCCCATACTTTATGCAGTATGTAGAGCTGGAAAATCCGCCCCGGCTGTATCCCCTGCGGGCACACGGCGCAATACATGCACCCAGAGCAGTACAGGTCGTTGAGCTCCTGTATCGCCGCGCTTTTTTCGATGAGGATCTGCCGTTCGCGCGCCGACACAGAATCGGCGCCTTCCGCCAGCCGTACATTCTCCTCAAGCTGAGCCATGGTTGTCATGCCGGAGAGAGCGACGTCGACGGCCGGGAAGCTCCACACGAAGCGCAGGCCTATCTCCGCGGCGGAAGAGGCGTCGGATCTCATCCTCTCCAGGAAAGCGCTGCCCCCCGCGGGGATATTTCCGCCCATCAGGGGCCCCATCACTGCCGTCCCTATCCCCTTAGACTTGGCGTAGGAAAAGAACTCCTCGTTTTTGCGGTCGACAAGATTATATTGCCCCAATATACTGGAAAAGGCGCCCGTATCGATCAGCTCGGGCATCTTGTCGGGATCGCCGTGGAAGGAGAACGACAGGTGACGGATTTGCCCCTTTGCCTTAGCCCTTTCCGCAGCGTCAACCAGCTTGAGGGGGAGGATCTTCTCCTTCCATGACGCGTAGGTCATGGCGTGGAAATGGTGGAAGTCCAGGTAGTCGACGCCCATCTGCTCTAGGGTACGCTCAAGATAGGCGTCGAAATCCTCCGTCTTATGCACTTCAAACAGCGGCACTTTTGAAGAGATGAGCACCTTGTCCCGTACGGGCCTCAGCGCGTCGCCGTATACCCGGTTGCCGTCTTCGTTGTTATAAAACCAGGCGGTGTCGAAAAAATTGATACCCAGATCCACCGCTCTTCGCAGCAGCGGTATCGCCAGTTCGTCGTTCACCACCTCTACCCCGTCCTTATTGGTCATGGGTAAATGTATGCCGCCAAATCCTAACGCGGATACCTTTAGTCCGGTATTGCCAAAGTCCCGATAAATCATATCGCCATTCCCTCCATACTATTCGCTGATTCCCTGTTATCATACTACATCTGCCCGTTACCCGAAAGTTTTTATTATTATTCCCTTGACCTGTCTATAGCTTTATAGTTTATACTCATAAAACAGGGGGAGAAAAATGTACACGATCCGGAACTTATGTGAGAGGTCAGGGCTCTCGCGCACAGCGCTACTATACTATGAATCCATAGGGCTACTTCGGGCGGAAGCGCGCAGCGAGTCGAACTACCGCTTGTACTCGGATGATTCGGCGGAGCGCCTGGAGAAGATTTGCACCTACCGCGACGCAGGGGTTCCCCTTGCGGATATCGTGCAGATTCTAAGCTATGAAAGCAGCGAAGAACGGGAGATCCTGGAGAGGACGCTCCATATGCTCAATCATAAAGCGAAAGAGATCAAAGAGAGCCAGGAGAAAATCGCCTCGCTGCTTCACCAGGCGCCAAGCGTAGACTCTCCGCTCTCAGGCGTCGACGTCAGGACGATTTTGGCGTCCCTTGCCCCCCTCGGTATCGGCGAGGAAGTGTTTCTTCAAATACATGGAGCGATTGAGCATAGCTCGCCCGAAGGCCATCAGTCGTTAATGAAGTTCCTGGGCTTCAGCGAAGATGAAATCAATCGCGTCATGTCCGGCACACGAAAAAAGAGTATGGAGGTTAAGCAGAATGATCAAAAGAAAACTTAAGGACAATGAGTTTCGGCTCATGCAAGGTTTTATGAAATTGGCTGACCATGTGTATCCCCATGTACAGGCGAGAAGCGAGGCGTTCGGTATGGAGCCGGGGCAGACCGTGGTGGACTATGGCTGCGGCCCCGGTCGCTACACAGTCGAAATGGCGCGGATCGTCGGGGCAGGCGGCAAGGTGGTCGCCGTAGACTTGGTGGAAATGGCTTTGGAAGAAACACAAAGAAAGCTGGACGCGGGCGGTTTCCACAACTGCGAACTAAAGCTGGCGCACGGCTATGATTCCGGTATTGAGGACAATACAGCCGACGTCGTATTTGCGATAGATATGTTTCATCATATATCCGATGCGAATGCCTTCCTGAGAGAAGTCTATCGCATCGCTAAACCCGACGGGTTGTTGACCCTATCCGGGGGTCATATGACTCGAAAAACCGTTAAAGCAAAGATCGCGGCGTCCGGGATTTGGGATATAGCGGAGGAGCGCAGAGAGTATATCGCATACAAAAAGCGGGAAGGGCTTGGGTGAGACAGCAGCCAGAATAATCGCCGACCATTGATACCATTAGCGTTTCTTCATCGAATATGATAGAATAACCATCAAGCGCACAATGTATGCGGATATTATATGGAATAGATTACCGGAGGTTTGCTCATGAAAAGGCTTATAGCAATCACACTCGTATTGGCTCTGGTCTTCTCCCTCGCCGCCTGCGGCGGCGGAAGCAGCGGCAGCAACGACAGCAGTAGCAACAGCAGCGGCAGCACGCCGCCCGCAAGTTCGTCCGGCAGCAGCAATAGTAGCGTGCCGCCCGCAAGTTCGTCCGGCAGCAGCAATAGCAGCACGCCGCCCGCAAGCACGCCCAGTGGCAGCGCAGGCACGCCAGCCGCGCCCCCGGCTTCGGCTGGCGAGAGTGGCGCGCCCGGCAGCGGCGCTACAGACGTAGCCGGGGGTAGCAGTAGCGGCGCACCCGACAGCGGCGCTACAGACGAAGCAGGTGGCAGCAGTAGCGGCAGCGATAGCGGCGTATCCGGGCAGGCTATGGCCTCTCTCATCGGGTGGATGTCGGAAGGCAAATTCAGCTTTGACTTCACCATGACGATAGAAAGCGCGGAGGGAAAAATGGAATCCGCAGGCAGTATAGCGTCTGAGGATGGGAAGTCGGCGATGACGGTGGAAATATCCATATTGGGTATGGCTATAAGACAGCGGATAGTGATGAAAGATGGCAAAGCTTATATGATCGACGACGGAAATAAGAGCTATATGGAAATGCCTTTAGACGAGGTCGACGACGTGATGACCGATTTTGCCGACCTTACGCTGACCGGTACCGGTACGGGGGAGATCAACGGCAGGGCGCTGCCTTATGAGGATTACCTGCAAGCCGACTCCGGCGAAACCATTCGGTTCTATCTGGACGGCAGCCAGGTCTATGGTATAGAAACCGTCGCTGCCGGTTCGAAAAACATCATGATCATCACAAACGCGAAAAACAGCGCGCCGCCAGCAGCGTTCGACATCCCTGCGGATTACAAAGAAGGCGCGCCTGGTCTGGGCGGTATGGCTGGAATTAATCTTGAGGAGCTCTTTCCGGACGATTTCGACCTGTCCGACTTGCTGGAAGGATTTGAGATGCCCGAAGGCTTCGAAATGCCTGATAACCTCGGTGAAATGCTCAAAACCTCGAAGAAATGATGGAAGGAAGCTGAAAATCGGATCAAGCCGTTGAATCTGGATTTATCACGATTGGCGCTGCGATCGAAGATGTATTCGCAGAGAAGATCATAACGTCACTTATTCAGACGGGCACTCCAACAGTCAACCTTAGCGTTAACCGCATCAAGCCAATCTGTAGATGACGATATTTCAGATACCGCATCAATTATTGAGCTATACAAGTCATGCAAATTACCATACTCTCTATGCTGTATGAGCAGAGTTTGATACTTGACTTGTGTGTTACTGTCCCATGCAGAACCATCGAGTAAGTCAATAACTCTAAGAAACCCCATTAACCTCTCAGGATTTCTTAGAGTCGTGGTAACAGACCAGGGCTTTTTCATAATTATCTCCAGTATAATCTCAATAATTGACGATCAAAACTTCGTCAGCGGTTTTTGTCTTGTCTTTTGTCTGGTAATTTGAGTTGGAATAGTTGTAATTCAAATGGATAGTCCGATAGTTCCGCTGGCTCAACCACTCCGCTAGGATCGCATTCGTTTTACCCTTGCTACTTAAAACATTTGATAATGCAAACTTAATATTCCGCTCATTCAGCTTGTCAAGCGCGTCGAGTAAATCACGTTCGCATAACTCGTTCCACCCGTCCTGTTCATTGTAGGTCGCGCAAGTAATCAGATATGGCGGGTCACAGTAGACAAGGCTGTTTTCGGTCAACGTGGTTGTGTCAATTTCGCGGAAATCCACACAGGAAAAGGTGTTGTTTCCCTCGCACAAACGGTCAATAAAAACGCACAGTTTTGACTTCATCTTGTCGTTGAAATCGCGCTTGCCGACCGGGAGATTGAACTTGCCCTTCGAGTTAAAGCGGATTTGGTTATTAAACGCAAATACTATCAAAACATACAGCATTATATAATAATCGTAGTCCTCGTTTTTCTTGTTGAAGTCCTCGCGAAGCCGCAAAAACGGTTCGCGGTTGTAATTACCTAGTCCCGAAGAGCTTTCGCATCCGTAAAAGGCGTATCTGTTTTCTGTAGAACGCGAAAGGCCGTACTTCTCAATAACGCCGTCAATCCTTTTCAGTATTGTATTCTTGCCGAGATAACGGCGGTTGTTGATGTAGGTTGTCTTTACAGCGGATCCGGGGGTCAGGTCGGGTATAGTAGGCGTATATGAAATCGCTTGCTCCACAACCGGCAACGCGCTCACCTCCGTTCGCTTATGTGCTTTGCCTGCGTTCTACTTCCATAATGTCATCAACTTGTTGTAGCTGATAGTGGGCATCTATTCGCCTCGGCTCTATATATGGTGCTAGTATAGCAGAAGAGTTACCGAAAATCAACAAAATAACAT
>WRIW01000035.1 GCA_009782505.1 Clostridiales bacterium | reverse complement strand
CTCGTTTGCGATATTGCTCATATCCAGCCGGACGACCGGATGCTTGGGAAAAGTATAGTCCGAATCATAGATCCAGAGGCCTTTGAAAAGCTCCTTGTCGCCGCCGAAAGCTTCGCCGATGGTATCCAGCAGGAGCGATTTTCCGAAACGCCGCGGGCGCGACAGGAAATAGCAGCTTGCTCCGTTGAGCAGATCATAGATATATCGAGTTTTATCTATATAAACATAGTCGCCCTCAATGATTTTACGAACAGTCTGTATCCCTATCGGAAGCTTTTTCATCGCGGCGCCCTCCTGCGGTTCGTTTCTCCCATCAGTATAACACATTTCTCCATCCGTGATTACCACCTACGGAGAAAACCTATTCCCTGGCGGCTAGGTACGGAGGCGGCTGCTTTATGATATAGTACACTTGTGTTTGTAGAATTATTTACACAGATCAGCATTTGACCATTCAGTGCAGCAAAGCAAAACGCAGAAAGGAGAAAGAAAATGGCGGATTTAAAAACCCTCACAACATTTACGGCTGTTTCTAAAGGCGGCTCGGCGTTGATCAAAAAAATGATGGACTGCGATACGCCCAAGCAGAGTTTTGAGTTATTAAAGGCTTCCGGATTTCAGGGCACCTACCAAACCTTTCAGGCGGACCTTAAGGAGTTGGCGTCTCAGGGACTGAAAGCCGGGATAGCCGCGGAAGTTACGTCTTTTGCCGCGATGTGCTGCGAAGGATACAGCGATTTCAGCCGTCGCTAAACGAAACGATTATCGCTGCCCGGACCCGCATTTTATCACTGCCCTAACCCGCTCTAATACCCGTGACCTTCAGTCGTGGGTCAAAGAGCGGCTAAGGCCAGCATGGACTCATCTAACATTCGTCGGGGGTATGCATCCTCCGCCGAATGAAGATTCGTTCAACACACATGACATGAGGAGCCGATTTAGCGCTTAGTGATAGTCGGCTCCTTATCTTCATCTTATCGGTGTAAGGAGGCAAGTTTTGTATTATTTGCTGAACGAAACCCGTTCTTTGCGCAGCTTTCAGGACAAGCCGTTTATGATCATCGATCTGACCACCGGAACCGGCCTTGCCGTCCATCCGGATACGTTTCAGACGCTTCTCTGCTGCGACGGCAAAACAAACGCGGACGAATTGCCGGAAGAAGTGCGGGAACGTCTGCGCCAACTGGAAGAGCTCGGGCTCGCTTCCCGGTCGGACGAACCCGCGGAGCTGAAGCCCGCGCAAAAGCATAGGGTTTACCCCAACGTATATGTCGAACGCGCCCACTGGAGCACTACCGGCAGATGCAATTTACGCTGCCGGCATTGTTATCTTGCCGAGTTGAGGAATGCCGCGCAGGAGATCCCCCACGAGAAGGCCCTTGACGTCGTTTCTCAGCTTTCCGACGCGGGGATCACGCGGGTTGGCTTATCCGGCGGCGAACCTCTGGCGCGCAAGAATCTCTTAGGGCTCGTCGACGAGATTCTGGCAAAGGGTATGATCGTTGAATGGATCGAAACGAATACCTTGCTGATCACCCCGGAATTCATCGAGGCGCTGCTGTCCCGCGGCCTTAAGCCCCTTTTCTGCATCGGCTTTGACGGCGTGGGCTGGCACGACTGGCTGCGGGGCAGGGAGGGCGCCGAAGACGCCGTCGTTGAGAAAATCAGGCTTCTGCGCTCATACGGGCTGAATATCTTTGTGGAAACCGTTTTCCATAAAAAGAGCATAGGCGCCCTCGGCGACACGCTGAAGCTTTTAGCCGGGCTGGGGGTCTCCCATTGGAAGATTACCCACGCGGAGCCGTCCGGCGCCTGGGTCGATCAGGATCAGAGCCTGAATATGACTCTGGAGGATATCTTGGCCCATCACCTTGCTTTTGCCGAAGTCTACCTGCAAGCGGGCGCCCCGCTGGATATGCAGTATGAAGAATTCGGCGTCTTCTATAAAGGCGGATGGTATCAGTCTCTGGCGCAAAAATCCGGGCTTTCCGAGGAGGAGCATCTGTCGAGGCCGGCCTGCAACGTGCTGAGAAGCCGGATATACATTACCCCCGACGCTTTGCTTATGCCTTGTATGCCTTTCGCGGGACATCCGGAGACGGCCGGCGAATGCCCGAACCTGTATGAGACGACCATATCCGAGGCTTTGACTTCCTCGCCGTATCTGGACAAGATATGCCTGACCAATCAGGATTTCTTCGCGCACAACGAAGAGTGCCGTGTTTGCGAACACATGCGGGTCTGCCTGGGCGGGTGCCGGGCCGGCGGGGCGGAGGAGACGGGGGATTTTCTGGGCATAGACAGCTGGACCTGTACCTATGTCAAGGGCGGCTACGAAGCGAAGTTTCTTGCCCTGTGCGAAAAGTACAGATCCTGATCAGAACCCGCGCGCGCTGAGATATCTGTCCGCGTACTCCGCCAGCAGCGCCGGATACGCCTCGGGAAAGTCTCCGCAGTAAGGCGTGTACAGCGATTGGCTGCTGTCTAGGGCATGCTGCGGGCAGCCGCCGGCGCAAATCAGGCAATACGCGCAGTCTGAGCAAGCTGGGATAAGCGCGGCGTTTCTCCCGAACCATTCGGGCGCCCGGGAGGGGTCGAGAGCCGCTCCGTCTTCGGCGTACTCCCCGATTTCGCCGCGTGCGTTGCCGACTGATTCCCAGCAGCAGTAAATCTTTCCCCCCGGCAGGAAGATATACTGCCCGGCAGCCGCCGCGCAGTAGGCGCTTCTCAAGGGGTACGGCTTATCCGCCGACAAAGCCCCGATGATCCTGCCGGCGTGGCTGGTCAATGATCCTACCGCTATCCTGGGATAACTCTCCATAAAGTTTCGCAGGCTGTCTTTCAGCGCCTCAGCGTCCTTCAGGGGGGATAGCGGCCCGCATCGATCCCCGCAGAATACTTCCGCTATCCTGATCCTTATCCTCTCGTTGTCCAGCCAGCCGTCGTCCCGGAATCGCTCCAGCAGTTCGCAAATCGCGTCCCGGTTGCCTTCGTCCGCGTTTACGCGGATGTGGAGCCGGGCGTCCGTTTCCCGCAAGGCTCTTCGGAGATTTGCCGTCACTCTTTCGTAGGAAGGGGAACCGTCGCGGGGGAGCCGCCTTTGGTCATGGATGCGCGGAGGGCCGTCTAGCGTCACCTGGATATCGCTTATCCTTCCCTCGCCAAGCAAAGGGATAAAGACGTCGAGGTCGTGTCCGTTGGTGACGGCGCTGAATGTATAACCTCTCTCCGCCCCCATACGTACGATCTGCTCCACGACCCCCTTGTTTTCTATACGCAACGGCTCTCCGCCGTACAGAATGATCGCCTTGGCGGCTTGGACGCCGACGGCTATCCGGTCGATGGCTCGAAACACCCGCGCCGCTTCTTCCCCGTCCATTTTCGATTTTGCTTCCTCGCCGGATGACAGGCGCGTATGTAGATTTCTCTCAAAACAATAAGTACAAGCGTAGTTGCAGCCGGCGTCGGGGACGATGACAAAGCCGGGTTCCAAGCGCTGCCGGTAGTGCAAAGCCCTTGCCGCCGCCTCAAGGCGCTTTTTTTCTTCCGTATGAGACAGATAGGTCAGATGGCATCTTTCCAGCCAGAGCTCCCTGACCTTGTCTTCCAGCTCGTTTTCGAAAAAGCGGATTTCCCGGGTATCGGCATTTCGCGTTTTTTCGCGGACAAGGTTATGCAGCTCATCGTTGATCGCGTCCATAGCGCCCGTCAGCCCGCTTAGCAGCACATATCCGCCGCCTTTCATCGGTGTGGATAGTATCGCGTAGCTGCTCAGCCTTAGCCGCTTTTCCCCGGCGATCGCGCTATTTGCGCTAACGCCCTCTGCGTCGGAATCCCCCACAGCCATACTCTCCGCGTCCGTTCCGCTTTGCCGGATTCTCTCCAGCGCATCCCGATCCAGCCTAGCCATGTCCCGGAGGAACTGATCCAACACGTCTTTCAGCGCCGCCTGGTCAGAGCCGACGTCGGCGTCATTTTCTTCTCCACTTAATTCCGGTTTGCCGGCCGGCCTGTCCGGCTCGGGATACGTGTTGAGCGGAGCGTCGTATTGCCGCTGCCCCGTACTTTTTATCTCGTCCGCATTCCTTTGATCGCCTGTGCGCGCCACGCCTATTCGCCCCCTGCATTCTTCAGCAGTTCCAGCACGTAGTTTGGCAGGGCAAACGCGCCGCGATGCAGGTCGGTGTTGTAGTACCCGGTCTTGATCCCGCGCCCCTTCCACCCGGCGGCGTCCAGATCCCTGGTCGGGTGGTATTTCTTCGAAGCGAAGCCAAACAGCCAATGCCCCGACGGGTACGTGGGGATAAACGCCTGATAAACGCGGCAAATCGCGAAGGCTTCGGCTAAACGCCGATGGGCGAGCTGCATGGCGAGAGCGTCCGCGTCATAGAAAGGGCTCTCGTGCTGATTGACCAAAATCCCGTCGTCTCGCAGCGCGCGAAAGCAGTCGCCGTAGAAATCCTTGCCGAATAGCCCTTCCCCCGGACCGACGGGGTCGGTGGAGTCGACGATGATCAAGTCATATTCATCTTGAAACCGGCGGACATACGCCGCCCCGTCCTCATAGAAGATACGCAATCGGGGATCGTTAAGCTTGCAGGCAGTGACGGGCAGCAGCTCGCGGCAGACTTTGACCACCATTTCGTCGATCTCCACAAGATCGATCCGCTCCACCGTATCATACCGGGCCAGTTCGCGGACCACGCCGCCGTCGCCCCCGCCGATCACCAGCACATCCCGGGCATGGGGATGCACCGCCATGGGCGCGTGGGTGATCATCTCATGGTAGATAAACTCATCTTTTTCGGTGAGCATGACGTAGCCGTCGATCACGAGCATCCGCCCGAAGTCAGGCGTCGCAAACACGTCGATGCGCTGGAAATCGCTTTGCGCGCAATACAACTGTTTGTCAACCTTGACCGAAAACTTTGCTCCGTCTGTGTGCTTTTCACTGAACCACAGTTCCATACCCGCCGCCCTTTCGTCAGGATTTGCTCAATCCATCATTACCCGCGCCGTTATATATTTCGATCATCTCCCGGCGCAAGCTGTCCCTTATCGTTTGCCTGATCCCGGCGGGCAGATCGCCGGCGTCGGCGTTGAAGAGGTAGTTCTGTAGATCCACTTCTTTGACGAGCATCCTGGTGTGGAATATATTTGACCGGCTCAAGTTGACGTCCGCGGCCTCGTAGCGGGCCAGGATTCTGCTATCGATGAAATCTTGTATCGACGCGATACCGTGGTCGATGAAAAGCT
Source organism: Clostridiales bacterium (assembly GCA_009782505.1). GTDB lineage: Bacteria > Bacillota > Peptococcia > DRI-13 > UBA5745 > WRMS01. Next base: position 16,107 of record WRIW01000035.1, on the reverse strand, counting down.
TATTGCCGGCCGTATCCCGGGTGAAGCCCCGGACGCGGTAATCCACGGTGACGACGTCCGAATCAAAGCTGCCGATGAGGAAATCCAGTGTGGACAGCGGCGTGACGTCGCCGCAGGTCGCCACGTCGATATCCACGCGGAATGTGGCGATGGGATTGGCGGGATGGCACTCCGGGTAGGTATGGACAGCTAAATGGCTCTTGTCGAGGTGAGCCACGACCGTATCGCCGCCCTGGGGGATTTTTGTTTCCTGAGGGATCATGGCCTCCTGCGCGATGAGGAAAGTCGCGCTCGCCCCCTGCGGGACATATTCATGCTTGGACATATTTATCACCCGCGCGCCGATTTTATCCGCGACCTGCCGCAGGATGGAAGTAAGCCGCCCGGCGTTGTACTGGCTATCGATGTAAGCGATATAGTCCTTTTGCTCGCGCGCGGTCTTTGTATAGCACACGTCGTAAATGCTCAATGCAAGCGACTTTGTGAGGTTGTTGAACCCGTAAAACGTCATATTCCGACTCCTCGTTATCCATTAGTACAACGGGTTGATCCAGCCGTTTGTGATCATATAAAACGCAAGGTCAGCCGTCCTGGCAAAACCCGTTTTCGCCAATAAATTGCTCCTGTGGAATTTTACGGTACTTGCGCTGATGGACAATTCTTCCGCGATCTCCTCGCCGGTCATATGCTTGCAGATCAGGCGGAGCACCTCCATTTCGCGTTCGGTCAGGGGCGTTTCGCCCATAGGCGGCGGGAATGCTTTTGACTCGGGATAACATATTTCCCCGGTCATGACTTTGCGGGCTACTTCGATGAAATGGGCCAGGCTTTTGTTTTTATGCACAAAGGCGTGGGCGCCGGCGTTTTTCGCCCGCATCGCGAAGGTGATCTCCGGAAAGCCGGTCATCACAATGACCTTCACCTCCGGAAATCTTCCGCGGATAGCTTTCGCCGCATCCAGTCCCGACGCCCCCCCTCCGGCGCAAACGTCCATCAATACCAGATCGGGGCGTTGCCTTTCGCAAAACGCCTCCGCGTGGGCGGCGGCGGGAAGGCTGCCCGCGATGCTGAACTCGCCCGTCGCCTCCAGCGCGTAGGCCAGCGCGTCGCGCATGGATTCATGGTCGTCCACGATAAGCGCTTTATACATCCGTCCCGCCTCCCTCAAGGTCATGGGGCAGAGGTATCCGATCCCCTTCACCTAAAGTCAACGCGATGGATAGGGCGAGCTGCTCCTCCAGTCCGCTCCTTTTGACCAGGTTAAGATAAAGCATAAGCTCTTCTCTGGAGGATACGCCCAGCTTCGCGTATATCCTCCTGTTGTGGAATTTGACCGTGTTCGCGCTCACATGGATGGCCTCCGGGATCTCATTGGCGTCCACGCCTTGAAAGTAACACTGAAACACGTTCATCTCCGCCGGGGTCAGGGTCTTGACCCGGCTGATGAAGTCCCCAAAAAGCTCGTCCGGGACAGCGCTTTGCGCGGAGCGCATCTCTCCGATCCGCGCCTGGTACTCGTCATTCTCTACCTTGAGCCGCTCCATCTCCGCGTCCCTCTCGGTAATCTCCGCGTGGCTGGGGAACTTACGCGCCATCACGTAGATCATCCAGAGGATGACTCCCAAGTAGCCGTACTGGGACAGGGAGAGGTTTGCCCGGAGCAAGGAAACGCTCAGGATATCCGCAAGGGCCGTCGGTACGAGTATAAATAATAGGATAGAAAAATTGCCGAATTCCGTCTCCGTCAGATACCTGCCCAGCGCGCGCCACAAGCCCGGCTTGCCCTCCGCGCCCCTGTTCATCTCAGCGGCGCCGCGAAAGAGACGCAGAACCATACCGGGGACGACATAGAAGACCGCGAAGAGTATGGTGAAGAACTGCCAGATATTCTGCATTTCGTAGGCGAACCAGATGGGGAAAACCCAGGACGCTGCCGTCAGTACGGCGGCGGCGGCGCCGTATGCCATCGTAGGCTTGGCGACCTTCCCCAGTTTGACGCTGTCTACGAAAGCGCAGGCCAGGAACGCGAACAGATAGAGCAGCGTATAGTCCAGACGCTGGAGATAGGCGGTATCGGTCAGCATGGCATAGGCCATGGGCGTCTTGACGAAGTAGTAGACGGACGCCGTGGTCGTGGCAGCGGTATACAGTAGATTGTACTGGTCTGTCTTGCGCAGGGCGTAGATCAACAGGTGATACAGCCCCGCGAACATAAATACAGCGCACAGCACCAGCCTGGCATGGCGCTCAAAGCCATTGGAGATGGAGAAGATATCCCCCAGATAATATGGCGAGACATAACGCAAGCCGGTCCATTTGCCTGCCCGCGCTCCGATGATGCGGATGACGATGGTATTGTCCCCTTCCCTGAGCGCCGACTTATCCAAAGGTACGGCAAGCCCGTACACGCTTCTGAACCTCGTTATCCCGCCGGCGCCGTCCGGGTATAGCTGCCGGCTGACCGCCCGGCCATTGAGGAATATCTCCCAATTCTCACCCAGGCCAACAAAGTAGAGGGCGGGGTGGGCGTGGCTCTCCCCTTCCGTGTTTACTATCCTGCCATACTTCTCATTATCCAGCGTAAAGGGGATGAGGACGGTAAACTCCTCGGCAGCCCTGTCCGCGAGGGAGTATTTGCCGTAAACGGCGCTGTCGGCCGGGACGGGCAAAAGGGACATGGGCAGGCTCCCGCCGTGAGGGGGCCGTACATAGTCCCAGTCCGGCGCGCCGTCGCCGCGTGGGCCGTCGAGCCCGGCATAGTCAGGGGAATAGCCGTTTTTCGCGTAATACGGGGAGGCTGTCAGATCCGTGTACAGCGGGTCGCGTTTCACATCGCTATTGACCTGAAACACGAATAGAAGCACCATGCCCGCCAGCATCGCGATATATACGGGGGCCATAATGATTTTCTTTTGCCCAGCCACATAACCCTCCCTCATGCCGAAGCAAAGCACTTGTCGCACAACCAGCCTCCGTTTACCTGATGCCGGTTGAATCTGACGCATGCCTCCCGATTGGCCCGCTCGTAGGCGTCCCCGTGCTGCTGGTTCCAGAGCATAACGCGGATCTCTTCATCGATGGGCGGCTCGAAGCCTATGGTGCTGAAGGCGTAGGTATCGCTTAGCCATTCTTCGCCGCAGTGGTCGCAGTAGAAAGCGAAGCGGAAGCTGTCCCGGGCGGACAAGTCTTTAAATTGACGGGTAACAGGCGCTAGCACTTGTATTCTCCTTCCGTTTCTCACTGACGATAAATGAAAATCGTATTGCAATCCAAGCAAATATCCGTGACGGCGCCCGACGAGACATAGAAGCATGAGGCGCATACCCAGCGCCCGCAGATCGGGCACAGGTTGAAATGAAGCCGCGCCTCGCTTGCCGCCCGCGCGTAGGCCGCGTCGTGCTGCCGCGTCCAGAGCAGCATCCTGGCGTTCCCGGTCGGAGGCAGCTGCAAGCCTTCCGTATTGAATTGATATAACTCACTCAACGAGCCCGCCCCGCAACGGCCGCAGCGAAAGAGGAAGCGGAAGCTGTCCCGGGTAGAGAGGTCGGTATAGTTCAGCATATGCTGCGTTGCGTACGTCGCCATATAAGCCCCTCCCCGCGCGGCGCGTAGATCCCGCGGCTGACGCAGCTGTATATAGCGCTTTGCGGCAGCCTACCTGTTCCCAGCTTGGCATACCGCCGCCGTTCTGTATAGGTAGTAGTTCTAACCATTTCGGTGAAAATCAACGAATTCCCAAAAAACGCCTGCGCCCCGGACTTGTGGGGCGCAGGCAGGCGGCTTGCGTTATGCGTTATGTATATGGGGCGCGAAAGATTTATTTAGGATTTGGGGTTCGCCCCCCTTATCCTAAGGCATATACCGCGCGCCGCGGCTTACCGTGAAGTCGATGGGTATCCGCTGGGTAGAGCCGTCCGAATACAGGAGCACGCAGGTTCTCTCGTCCGGGTAGACCACCGCGTAGCCGTTGAAATCCCAATCCCAGACGAAGCCCAGCACGCCGGACATCAGCAGCTCAGGATTGCCATCGCCGGGGCTGTACATGTCGATGATCTCGTCGCTGATATCGTCCCCCGGCGGATACCATTCCCCGCCGTTGACAAACTTGACCGCCGCCATGATCCAGGCGGTCTCCCAGGATACCTCGTCATATCCCTTCCTGTTCATCAGGATTTCCGCCGCGTCATAGCTGTACCAGTTCAGGTCGCTGATGTACTCGTCGTACCAGTCGTAGGCTTTCTCCACGAAAATCACGGCGCCGCTCCCGTTGTCCATATAGAACATGGTCTGCTCGTATGAAGGGAAGGCGTCGTAATCGTAGGCGGAATCCAAGCCTCTCCCTTTCAGCTCGATGAGCACGCTGCCGTCATAGGCCAGGATGAAGCGGTCCATCCCCGACCAGGCGACGGCGAAATCTTCATACATCGTGATCTCGTCGTATACCGGGTCGATGGCTGATTTCCCCGTGCGCAGGTCGACGACGCCGACCCCGGACCGCCGCCCGCCGCTTTCCTCATATAAGCTATAGCCGTTGCGTACCGGCCAGCTGATCATCCCCTCATGGTCGCTTACGCCCTCATAGATATATCCGCTCAGTATCTTGCCGTCCGGGGACATGATGGCTGCCTTGCCATTGCCGCCGGCCTTATACACCGCATATCCGTAAGTGACATATTTCGTATAGTCATACAGACGGAAGAAGTACTCCACCCCCTCTGGGCGGACTAGCCTATCGCGCGCTTCATCATAAAACACAGCCGGGCCGTTGATACACATCCCCCAAGTCTTGTTGTCGGAAACCAGCGCCAGAAGCCCGTTTACCGGCTCATAAGCTCCGGGCTGGGGCACCGCGATCCCCATGGGCGTGAGGCCCGGTACGGCCGGCTGCCGGACGGAGGCGCCGGATGGCCCAAGCGCCCCCGGCGACCCGCTGCCCTGCCCGCTACCGATCAGGGTGAACGCCAGACCCGCCCGGGCGGCGGTATTCTGGGATTCTTTCTGGTAGAAAGCCTGCCATTCCCTTTCGCCTTCGCTATCCGTGACTATCGTCTTGCGGCCGTTTTCGATACGGTAGTACCGGGGCTCAGGCAGCGGCTTCCTTGCTTCTTCGTCGTAGTCCTCCATGCCCACCATGCGGATCAGCCGCAGCTCGATACTTCCCGGGATAAGCGCATACGTCCCGGAATGGCTGCTTGCCGCGCCGCTTGAGCCGCTGATGTAAATCGTCCCGTCCGCGTCGAGGGAGCAGTTATGCCTTGACCAATACCCGCCTACCAGAGCCGGCTTTCCGCCACGCAGAGTATAGATGGCGCAGATATCCCCATACTCTTCCGTAAGGATGAATAATTCCGGGCTGCCGTCGCCGTTGATATCTTTGACCGCGTACCCCAATACCGCGTCCTGCGCCTCAAATACCGAATCGGTGAGTTCGTACATTAGCTGATCGCTATCCAGATCGGCTACACGCGACATTTTATCCGCGAAAGCCCGGATTTCGTCGTCGTCCCAGCCGCGCCCGAGCTGGTCGCGGTACAGCCCGATCACCCCGGCGTAAGGATCGCCCCCCGGTCCGGTCGCCCCGCTGCCCTGCCCGGACGGCCCGGCCGCTCCCGTCGCCCCGCCCCACGGCGGCGTTTCCCAGCGGGAACTGTCGCCGCATTTAGCCAGGGTATAGCCGAAAGCCGCGCCCTCGTCTTTGATGAAACGCATGGCGAAGCGATACTTCAGCGTGCGGCTGTCGCCGTCTTCGTCGGAGAGCAGCTCGTAGAGTTGGGCGGTCACGTCGAACGCGTCCCCGCCGACGTAGGTTACGCCCTCCACTTCCGCCTCGTAATCCATAAGGCCCTTATCCGAATAACCGCAATAGTAGTCCCCCGCCTGATTCGTAAAGATGAATAACCCGGCCGGCGGTTGGATCAGCTTCGGGTAGTCCCCGATATACCTCCGCAGCAGGTAGAGCATGGCTTCCGCTCTGATCAGACGCGTGCCGGAGCTTTCGTCAAAGCGGATCTGAAGGTTTTCGTCGTGGACCATATAGTCGTGATAGTTGACGAACTCGTACAGCAACGCGTCCGCGAAACGGCGGTCTTCATCCCCGCCCCGGGCCGCGTCGAACTCATCCGCGTAGCCCCAGCCCAGCACGGAAGCGGCGGCATAGATCAACTGTTGGACGTCGTCCAGGGGGAAGTCCGGCGCCGGTTCGGCAGGGCTGCCGGAGCCGCTGGGGCTGCCAGAGCTGCCGGGGCTGCCGGGGCTGGCCTGCCCGTCCGTGCCGGGCACAGACGCGGGCGCCTCCGCCGGCGGCGCCTCCGCCGCCGGGGCGCCGCAGGCGCCTAGCAGCATGGCGATACAAAGCAACATGGCGATACTGAGCAGGAGGGCAGGTAAACCCCTTTTCATGCTCTCTTGTCTACGGGTTGTTTTCATCATTGTCCTCTCCTTTGGCTGTCATTTGGGAATGGATAACCAAGTCTTTAGCGCACCAGGCAAAAGCCTCTTCCCCGACATGCGTCACGCTGCCCGGTATGGTGATGCTTTTCAGCGATTCACACCACGCGAAAGCCCTGTATCCGATACTTGTCACTCCGCCATGGAGCGTCGCCCTCTCCAGTTGGTTGCACTCGGCAAAGGCTTCATCGCCGATACGTGCCACGCCGGCAGGTATAGTCACCTCGGTGAGTGAGTAGCAATCGTAAAACGCCTTATCTCCAATGCTCGTCACGCTGCCCGGTATGGTTACGCCGGCCAGCCAGTCGCAGCCGGCAAAGGCGCCGGCTCCGATACCCGTCACGCCAGGCGGTATCGTGGCGAACGTAAGCAGGGAATCATCACAATACTCCCTTTCGCCGACGCCCCTCACCGTATCTGTGATCACCGCTCCGTCTTCATTCGTCAGCTCCGCTTTCTCCAGCACGCCGCTTTCCTTTATCGTGAATTTGACCGCGTAGGTCCGGTTGCTTTCTGACGTCACCGTGTCCTCCTTCAGTTCGCGGGCGTATAGCTTACCGACTGGATCTGCCAGGACGCCCCGCCCTTGCGCATTTCAAACACAGCGCGGTAGCCCGCGTTTCTGCTTTTATTCTGTACCGTCACCCGCGCTGTCGCGCCGTTTACCGCTTCTTCTATCGTCATATCGCTGTCGTCGCCCATGTCCATGATGTGATAGTACACAGACTCAAACCCCCAGTCCTTTGACTGGGCGCCCGCCCACACGCGGCTGTCTCCCCCGCATAGCGCCGTCAACCGGCCTTCGACGCCGTCGCAGGGGTACTGCTCCCAAAGCAGGCACAGCGCCATGAACCCTACCGCCGCATCCTTCGGCGCGCCGCCGTAAGCGTAGGGGCCTATGTCGGCGTCCTCAAAGACAAAGCGCCCGTCGCGGTAGCGGTAAAACGCCTCCACGTCATGGTACAATACATCATAGCTCCAGCGGTATTCCGTATACCCGTCGTATCTGCCTTCGGCGTTCCCGGTAAGGCTTACGCCCCCCGTGCCGCTCCCCGAAGCGCTATACCCGACCTCCACGAGCCGGTCGCCGGACAGCCGGAGTACTTGTATGCCATGCAAGCTCGCGTAATTGGTGAGATAGACGATGAGGAAATAATCGGCTTCCCCCGCGAAGCGCGCCAGTTCCAGCTTGTACGCGCTATAACCGCCCCCCGCTAAGCCTTCCTCCAAGAGGGTGAGCTTGCCGTCTTTTTCGCGCAAAATCATGCTTTCATAGATGTAGTCGTCGTCGTCTCCTTTTTCGCCGAAAGCGAGGACGATTTCCTGGTATCCGTCGTTGTCCATGTCCCTGCGCTCGAAGAATAAGGGCTCTGAACGGGCCACGTCCGGGTTTATCTTCAGGATATCCGGCATATAATCGGATAGGCTGCCGCCGGGCGTGCTGCCGCCGGGTGTGTTACCGCCGGGCGTGCTGCCGCCGGGCGTGCTGCCGCCGGGTGTGTTACCGCCGGGCGTGCTGCCGCCGGGCGTGCTGCCGGGCGCCCCGGGCCTGCCCGCCGCCGCGCCGCCCCTCTCGTATATGCCGGCTATGGATATGCCGTCGCCGGATGGCATGCCTAATGGGTCGCTCATGGCAGCCAGGAGCATGCCTTCGTGAAGCACAAAGCCGATATGGTACTCTTTCCCGTCGGCGCCTGTATAGTCGCATACCGCCCTGTTGTCCTCGGTAAAGTAGGCGTCCCCATCCCACACATCTGTGTGAACCGCGCCGTATTCGTTTTCCGTATAGCTGGTAAATATGAAGTCAAAGGAAGGGCTATAGGGATCGAAGTTTGTGACGCGTATATCCGCCTCAAGCCAGCCCTTCGCCGTCCACTCGCCTATCCAGTCGGCGGGGTCCGGATGGAACTCATAACCATAGTCTCTCAGGAAGCGGTATTCCGCGGTGTAGGACAAGGGGAAAGTATCCGGATAATATCTGTCCACTTTCCTGAGCAGCAGCCTGCCGTCCTCATAGGTGGCATAAAACCGCTGATCCGGGTCTCCGGCGCCCTTAAGCTCGATATGCCACGCCTCATTCCCGCAGCCGTCCCAGACGGGCCCGTCCAGGTACGGCCCGAGCTCCAGGCCATACTCCATCTCCGCGTGATGGTAGTCGTAGGCATAGTCCTGCTCAGCCAGCCAGTAGTCGGCGCCGCCTACCGGATGTATGGTCATCTCTGAGGCGACGTTTTTGCCCGTCTCATTCAGAGTATGCTTGCCCCCCGACGCGTCGCTGTAGGATACCATGCGCCATGTGCCGTACAGCTCAGGGATCTCCCAGTGGGCGCCGGAAGGAGGCTCAGGCGCCGGCTCCATGACCATGGTGAAGGGGCTGTAGCCGAAGAAGTCTCTATACGCCAGAGTCAGGCGCCCCTGCTCCAGCGTCCCGGCGCCGATCTCGTCGAGAGCGAAGCCGGGCTCGGTCAGGACGAGCTTTCCGCCCTCCAGCGTCCAGAGGCAGCTGTATACGTCCCGCATGCCCCAATATCCGCTTTCCGCCGTAGCCTGGCTGACGCGGAGGTAGCCGTCGCCGCCCTCCCAGAGGAATAGGTCCGCCCAGACGTCTTCCGAGGTGTACCCCCCCTCAAAGGCCACGGCTTTCCAGTAGGGGGCGATGGGCGCGTCCGCCGCGCCCTGCCCGGGTCTCCCGTCGGCGGACTGTGGCGGCTGCCCGGGGGCTCCCGGCGGCGCGGGCTCCCCGCCGGGAGCCTGTCCGCCCTGCCCCGGCGCCTGCGGCGCCTCCGGCTGCTCTGCCGCGCTCCCGCAGGAAGCCGACAGCAGCATGAGGATAAATAGAAATAAGATCAGGAATACGGTCGTTTTCTTCATTTTCATCAGAAGACCTCTTTCAGCGCTGTTGGTTTTGTTTTATAATAATAACCATTCAGGTATACAGGGGGTAAACGTATGCGAAAAAGGTTGGTCGCCTTTCTATTCTCGGCGCTATTGGCGGCGTCCTTCGCGCCCCAGGGCGGATACGCCGCGCCCGACTATGACTATGAAGTCACCGATTATGACGTCATCATGGTCGTCCATGAGGACAACTCCTTCGCGATCACCGAGAACATCGGCGTCTTCTTCCACACGCCCAGGCATGGCGTCTACCGGGCCTTGCCCCTGGTCAACGATATCCGCCGCCTGGACGGGACGACGTCGAGAAACCGCGCCAGGATAAGGGATATCGAGGTGAGCGAGCCGTATACCGTATCCGACGAGTCCGGCGAAAAGCTCATCCGGATAGGCGACCCCGGCCAGACGGTGACCGGCGGGAAGCGCTATACCGTGAGCTACAGCTACCATATCGGCAGGGATACGGTCAAAGGCGCCGACGAGCTGTACTTCAACCTGATCGGCGGCTGGGATACCACCGTCGATGACATTTCCTTTACCATAGTGATGCCCAAAAGCTTCGATCCGGACAAGCTGGGTTTTTCCGCCGGGGCGAAAGGCTCCGCCGGCAGCGGTAAGGTCAGCTATGCGGTAAACGGGACTGTGATCACAGGCCGCTACGACGGCGCGCTGGATCCCAACGAGTACTTGACGGTTCGCCTGGAGCTGCCGGAGGGGTACTTCACCGGCGCCGGGGACAGCTTTGACGCGTACAAGCAGGCGGCTTTGCTCTTGCCCATTCTCTTCTTCTCCATCATCTTCCTGATTTGGATGAGGCACGGTAAGGACGACGCCGTCCCGGAAACAGTGGAGCGGCGCCCTCCCGCTGAGTACAACAGCGCCGAAGTCGGCTTCATCTACAAGGGAAAAGCAGATGACGGGGACGTGCTCTCCCTGCTCTTTGACCTGGCGAGCCGGGGTTATCTTGCCATAGAGGAAACGGAGAAAAAGTCGCGTTTCGCGAAAAAAAACGGCTTCAAAATCACCAGGATCAAGGCTTACGACGGCGACAACGGGAATGAGGAGCTCTTCATGGAGGGCTTATTTGCCGTGAAGCCGAAGGTGGATCACGCGCGATTGAAAGAGTGGCTTATCCATCAGACGCCGGGGGAGGAGGCGCGGGAGGCCCTGGCCATGAGCGTGCCGCCGGACGAGGTCACGGACGAGGACTTGCGCTACAGCTTTTACACGACGGTGGACATGATCAAGGCTAACTTAAACAGCAAGGAGAACCGGGACGCGTTATTTGAAGAAAATCCCATAAGCAGGACGATCCTGGGGGCAGCCCTCTCCATCGCCGCTTATGCCGTCGTGACCATCCTTCCGATACTGGACCACTACGAACCCGAAATGCTTATCTTCGCCCTGCTCTTTCCCCTGATCGGATTCAGCGTCATCTTCGGCGCGCTGAGGGGGATACAGCCGAGACTGGGTATGAAGGCGCCCCCCGGGTTCCTGTTCGTCCTTATCTGGGGGCTCTTGTTTGGCGGCGTCCCCTGGGCTGTGATCGTGCTCCCCTCTTTGCTGGACGACCCCATGTACTTTCTGACCCATTTCGTCGGACTGGCCGGCGTCGCCGGTATCCTGATCTTACTGCGGGTCATGCCCAAGCGGACGCCCTATGGAAACGAGCTGCTGGGCAGGGTCATGGGCTTCAGGCGCCACCTCAAGACCATAGAAAAGCCCCGTATGCAAGCCTTGATGGTATCCGAGCCGGAGTACTTCTATGAGATACTGCCCTACGCCTATGTGCTGGGCGTATCGGACAAATGGCTCAAAGCGTATGAAGCGCTCACCGTACAGGAGCCGCCCGGATGGCGCCGCGGAAGCGGGCCCTACCGCAAATCCGAACTCTACTCGGTCATGGACTCTGCGCTGAAGCCGGGGGCAGGCTCCATGGCGTCGCGCCCTTCCTCCTCAGGCTCGGGGAGCGGCTCCTCCGGCGGCGGCTCCTCCGGCGGGGGCTCAGGGGGAGGCCGCGGCGGGTCGTGGTAGCGGAACCGACAGAATCATCAGGCTGCCGACTATCCGCCTCATGACCGGAATCCCTCACGGGGCGCCGGTGCTTCGTGAAGACTTAAGTTCTGCTTTTCATCTACCGTAAGCGTACTTACGACCCTTACCGGCGGCGTCCTGCCCTGATTGCTTCGGATGACCCTGTGGCAGCGAATGACGAGAACGCCGTCTTCATCCGTCCATGTCGGTTCAAATCCGCTCTCACGAATGCACTCACCGTCCCCGCCGATAGCCAGGATCAGCGCCGCCATCAGCCGCTGGGTCAGCGTCATCAATCCGGGATCGGCCCGGACAACGGTCATAAAGCGGGCAAAGAGCTCCTGATCAGGCATACGTACCAGTCGCGGTTCGTCTCCGAGGACGACGACGACATAAAAAGGCTGCATATTGACGTCTCGTACATCGCCTGTAGGCGTTTGGTGAATATCGACAAAAGCCATATTGCCGATCCTGAACCGCGCATGCGTTTCATAAATCCACGCCCGATCCGGGACAAATGCTTCGCCGGCGACCGCCAGAGCGAGTTCTGCTTCCGCGTCCGGCTTTGTGCCGCGTTGCCCGTCATTCATATAAGTAAAACGCATATCGTCTTCAACAGGAAAGCCTGTTATATGACCGTTGCAGTTGCCCATGTCGCCGCCCGCCTCCGTTTCATCTAAGCCGAATTGACTGCATACCTTTTCACTCATTCACCATTCCCAGTTTGGCGCATTATTGCCCATTTGTATAGGTAGTAGTTCTAACCATAGCGTCGCCGACGCCAAAGAGCCGGAACAGCTCCGCTTTGCTGTTAATACCCAGCTTGCGGTAGATGCTTGTGTTGTGCTTGTTTACCGTACCATAAGCGACATGAAGCTCCAAAGCTATCTGCTTCAGCGAATAAGCGCCCAGGAGCAGCGCGCATACTTCCTTTTCCCTGGCAGAAAGGCCCTTTTGCTCCATTTGCGTTTCGATATCCGGGATCACGCCGAAGCCCGTCCGCCCGAAGCCCGCCTGAGCGGCGTCGGCCTTCTCCCGCTCCAGGGCCCTGAGCTCGCTCATGATACGCGTATAGCGCCGCCGCCCTTCCTCGCTGAAAGCTGTATACAGTAGCGCAAGGGTAGCTATGGCAAGCGCCAGCACGAGGCCCATGACGAAATAATACCTCCCGCGGGGGATGTACTCAAAGATCAGGCCGGCGATGAGGAATCCGCCATACAGGGAGACGTATCCCATCCGGGATACCGCCGCCGGGCGCCGTGTCCCGCAGGCATACCGCGCCGGTAAGCTGCGCACGAGGAATTCCATGATGATGACGCCGGTCATGGTCAGCGCGAGATAAGGCGCCGCCAAGGCTGATATCGACGAGAAGTAGGGCAGGGCCTGCCCGGCGCAGATGAGCAGGAGGCCTGCCATCGCCGGTACATGCCAGCGCGCGGGCCGGTACAGCGCCCCCAGCGCGAGGTTGGCGGCGATAGAGTAGAGGTAGGTGAATGCCAGCACATGGGGCAAGGCGATGAAGGCGTCGGCGAAGGCTGTCAGGCTATCCAGCATGCCGCCCAAAACGCTGTACAGCATCAACGCCAATACATATTTCACCAGCATGGACGGGCTGGGGGGCTCGGCGGGCCTTTCCGCCGCGCCCGCGCTTATCGCCTCCATTGGCACGGTATCCGGGCGCGCGGTATCCGCTCGTGCGACATCCGCTGGCTCGGTATCCGGGCGTATGGTATCCCCTCGTGCGGTATTCGGGCGCGCGGTATCCGCTCGTGCGGTATTCGGGCGTAAGGTATCCGTCAATGCGGCGATAAGCGGCAGCAGGCATACGGCCGCGACAGCGGCGGCGGCGGGAACCCGGTCGGCGGGGGCAAGGAGAAGGATGAGCAGCAGCCCTTCCGAAGCGGCGAAGGCTGTGCCGAAAAACCATCCGAAGCCATTCTGTCCGGATAACAGCGATATCCTGTATAGGCAGCAGCCCATAGCCGCCGAGGCAAAAAACGAGGCAAGCAGGATAAAAGCTAACGCGGCGCTGCCTTTCGTAGATACAGCCAAGGCTGTACAGGGGATCGCGGCGGCTGCCGACAAGCGATACAGCGCCTGATATCGCTTCCGGCTCTTGACGATATCCGGCAGTGGGACAAGCATACCAAGGACGACCCCGGCGCAGAGGCAGATATACAGCGTGTTTTCCCGGTAAGCCAGCCCCGTGCGCTCAACCGAACGGAAGCAAAGGCGCATGAAACACATCAGCCAGCCGGAAAGCGCCGCGAAGGGAAGCCAGAGCGATACCGGCCAGGCGCCCGATTTTAATGATTTTACGTTGTTTCTGATCACGTTGTCCAAACTCTGACCTTATTTCTTGGGCAAAAGGGGTTTGTCGGTTATGACGAGGAAGCCCGCCCTGGCGGTGGTGAAGCGCAGATAACCCTGCTTATCTATGCTGTACTTGAGGTTCGGCAGAAGCGTGTACGCGTTCGCCCCGGAATCATAAGCGTAGAAATACAGGGATCCGCTGCTAAAGCCGGCGAGGTCTACTCTCGCGGCTACGTCCACCGCCATGGGGAAAGAACCTTTCTGGGCAAACTCCAGCACAGCCGCGCGGTTGTCAAAGAAACGCTCAAAGAGCGCCTTCACCTGCCGCGTCCCCCGGGAGTCCACAGAACAGGTCAGCAGCATCGGCGCTGCTTTACTCTGCGCCCCGCGCAGGAGCTGCAAGGGGGATATGGCGCCCGCAGGAATGAAGGTCAGGCTGGCCTGCGTGACCCCGCCCGCGACCGTATCCGCCTGTATCCGGCATCTCTTGCCGCCCGCTGCCGCCGCGGCGGCAAGCTGCCGCATTGTATCAACGTCAAGGGAGCGGTAGTTGACGAGCTGCAAGGCGGCGGTGTCCGAACCCGCGGCAGCCGCGGTTTTGACCGCTTCCGCCAGAAGGCTTTGCAGAGAGCGATAATCCGAAGTCGGCACGAGGGACGAGTAGATCAATGTAACGAAAGTTTCGCTGAACGCTTCTTCGTCGACGGCGCCGCTATATGTCCTCAGCGAGCCGGGGGCTTTATGATCGCTGCCGTCGCCGGGTTCGCTGCCATCGCCCGGGCTACTGCCGTCGCCGGGTTCGCTGCCGTCGTCGGGTTCGCTGCCGTCGTCGGGTTCGCTGCCGTCGCCGGGTTCGCCGCTGTCGCCGGGCTCGCCGCTGTCGCCGGGTTCGCCATCTTCACCAATGATTATTAAAATGACCTCCTTGCCGTCCTCCGAAGCTTCGGTATGCTTGTCGCCGCCGTCGTTCGGCTCCGCTCCCTCAGCCCACATCGGGACGTCAGCCCTGTCTACGACTTCTAACGTTACGTTTATCGCATAGTAATACTCTGTGCCTTTGACACTGTTCATTGTTTGTACACCGTGAAGCAGGAGACCTGTCGCCTGGCCTGCCTTGAGGGGCTGAGACCAGTACGCGTAGCCGTCAGTTGAGTATATCCAACCCTGGAAAGCTTTTTGCTCCGCGGGGGACATCGCGAGGAACTCAGCTGATGTCACGATTTGCGCGTTCGGTGTCTTCTTAACGCCGGAGCCCGGGGTGTTATACTGGGCTTCCGTATACTCGTTTACATCCTGCACAAGAGAACGGGGTTCGTTTGACGACCTATAGTACTTCCATCCGCCCATAGTCCACTTGAAGTAGTCGTGGAACAGCTTTCCCGCTTGATTCCCGTTCTCGCAGTCTTCCGCAGCAGCCTCGTAGTTGTGGGTCTTCCAATCGCCCGCGCCTGGCCTCCACTTGTTGTTCGTCAGGCTCATCGCCTCGTTGAGTTTTATCCTGACATACAGCGTGACGTCGCCTGTGTTTTCCACATATACGTCCTTCTTGTTTGTGCCGGGGTCGAAGTCGTCGTGAAGTGTTACTTCTTCTTCGGGTGTCTTATCTCCGATAAACTCGTTTCTTGCGCTGATGATTTGCTCCCACGCGAACGTGCCTGTCGCTAAGAGTGCGAACGCGCATATAATGGCTATGAGCACTTTAAGCTTGCTTTTCATGATTCTTTCTCCTTTTTTGATTTTGATTGTATTCTTAGTAATATTATGTACCTTAATATTATTGCGCTGACCGCTGCAATTATGAGCCATGGTATCGCATCCATGTCGTCCCCGGTCTTCGGTATCTCAAACTGGTTTAGCGAGGCGTCCCTGCCGCCTCCCGGTACTCCGTGGTCATAGATGTCTATTCCCGGGTCGCCCTCTTCCGGCGGGACATTCGGAGGGGGAGTTTCAGGTTCAGGCGGGCTGCTTGTCGGGGGCGGGGGTTCCGGTTCTTCAGGTGTCTCCGGGGATAGAGAACCTTCAACTTCCTCCGGCTTGCCGGGTGGTTCGGGCTCGCCGGGCGTTACAGGCGGCTCGGGAGGCTCGGGCCTCTCCGACTCTTCAGGTTCATAAACCGCGGTATTCGTTATGATGAACCCGCTGGATGCGTTTCCTGAGATAGTCTTTATATATCCTTCCGGTACGTTCGGCTCGTCTACAGTCCATGTGCTGCCCGCTGACAGCTTTGTCCATCTGTACGTCCAGTTATTGGCTTTGCTGAGCACCACGGGAGCGCCGTAAGACTCACCGCTGCGGTATAACTGTACGGTGATGCTGTCGGGTCGGCTGGCTGTATACCCTTCGGGAGACCTCCAGATTTTCATGACCCTGACGGAGACGCTCTTGTCCGGCGGTGGTATGTAGGCGTCCTGTTTTCCTGTA
>WRIW01000034.1 GCA_009782505.1 Clostridiales bacterium | reverse complement strand
GACGGAACGATTTTTTAATACGGCGGGGCCGATGATCCCGGAAGACCACTACTGCATCGACCCGCTGACCCGCGTCGATTGGGATGAGATCCAAAGGCTTATCCGAGACAAGCGCTACTTCGTGCTGCACGCGCCGCGCCAGACAGGCAAGACCAGTACCTTGCTTGAGATGATGCGGGTATTGAACGAGGAAGGGCGCTATGCTTGCGCCTATACGAATATCGAAGGGGCGCAGGCCGCCCGGGGCGATGTATCGCAAGGTATACCAACCGTATGCAGCGCCATGTCGAGAGATATCAGCTACGATCTGCGGCAGCCGGAGCTGCGGGATTGGTACCTGGATAAGGGCAGGAGCATCCACCCCCAGGATCAGCTCATCGAGCTGCTCAACTACTGGACTTCGGCGTCTGACAAGCCGACGGTGCTTTTTATCGATGAGATCGACGCCCTTGTGGGAGATACGCTGATCTCTGTCCTGCGCCAGATCCGCGCGGGATATGCCCGGCGCCCCGCTAGCTTCCCCCAGAGCATCATCCTCTGCGGCGTCCGGGACGTGCGGGACTACCGCATCCGTCAGGGGGACGGCGAAATCATCACCGGCGGCAGCGCGTTCAATATAAAGACAGAATCATTGCGTATGGGGAACTTCTCCCGGGAAGAGACCGAAGCGCTGTGGCTGCAGCATACCGAAGAGACGGGCCAGACCTTCGACGAGGCCATATTTCCCGAGTTGTGGGAAGACTCCTATGGCCAGCCATGGCTTGTCAATGCTCTGGGTCAGGAAGTGATCTGGGAGCTCCGCCCCAACCACGACCGAAGCCGAAGGAAAGATATGGCGGCGCGACGAAGCTTTCGGCGACTTGCCGATTACCGTCTGGGGGGCGTGAACCGTCCCCGCGTTTGTCGCCGCTGTACTCACGCTCCTGTAGCGCCGATTTGGCTGTACTCGAAGCCGAGCCTCTTCATGGACGCGGCTTTATACTGATTTCTACCGTCGAAGACCACGGGGCTCTTCATCCGCAGCTTCATCTCGCCGAAGTCCGGGCTGCGAAACTCCTTCCACTCCGTGACCAGCAGCATGGCGTCGGCGTCGTTTAGCGCGGAGTACTTGCTCTTCGCGTAGGTCAGGGCGCCCCCCTCCGGCAGGTAGTGCTCTTTCGCCACGCCCATGGCGGCGGGGTCGTAGACGGCTACCTCGGCCCCCCGGCTGAGCAGCTCCTGTATGGCGTCTACGGCCGGGGCCTCGCGCATATCGTCGGTGTCGGGCTTGAAGGCGAGCCCCCACACGGCAAACTTCCTGCCCCTGAGGTCTTCGCCGAAGCGCCGGACCACCTTCTCCGCCAGCACGCCTTTCTGGCGGCGGTTCACCGCCTCCACCTGCTCCAGTATGCCCGCGGTGCAGCCGCAGTCTTTCGCCGTGCGGATCAGCGCCCGTATATCCTTGGGGAAGCAGCTCCCCCCGTAGCCGCAGCCGGCATAGAGGAAGCTGTAGCCGATGCGGCTGTCGCTGCCTATGCCCAGGCGCACCATGTTGACGTCGGCGCCCACGGCTTCGCAGATACCGGCGATCTCGTTCATGAAGGAGATGCGGGTCGCCAGCATGGCGTTTGCCGCGTACTTGGTCATCTCCGCGCTGGTGACGTCCATGACGATGAAGCGGTCGCTATTTCGGATGAAGGAGGAGTAGAGCTCCCGCATGAGCTCCTCGGATTCTTTATCCGGCACGCCGATGACCACCCTGTCCGGGCTCATGAAGTCTTTGACGGCGCTGCCTTCCTTCAGGAACTCCGGGTTGGACACGACCTTGAAGGTAAAATCCACCCCCCGGGCCGCCAGCTCGCCGGTTATGGCTTCGGCTACCAGAGCCCAGGTCCCCACGGGCACGGTGGATTTGTCCACTACGGTCATGTCGTGATCCATGTATCGGCCGATCTCCTTCGCCGCCGTAAGCACATAGGACAGATCCGCGCCGCCGTCTTCCCCCATGGGGGTGCCTACGGCAATGAAGCAGACGTCGGTCTTACGGAGAGCTTCTTCGATATCCGTGGTGAAGAAGAGGTTTTCCCCCTTCATATTTCTCAGGATCATCTCGTCCAGACCCGGCTCGAAGATGGGGGATCCGCCCCGGTTCAGGTCGTCGATCTTGGCCTTGTCCACGTCTACGTTGTACACGGTGTTGCCCATCTCCGCGAAGCAGGCGCCCGTCACCAGCCCTACATATCCGGTACCGATCATGGTGATTTTCATAGGTTTCGTTCCTTTCCGTGACACAGTGGGTGTGTCCATGCTATACTGAAAATATAGCATATGGCTGAGAAAATCACAAATGGCACAGTGGGGAGGGAGGATAACGCGATGGCACGTTTTTTTAATACGGCTGGGCTGATGATCCCGGAGATCAACTACTGCATCGATCCTTTGACCCGCGTCGATATCTATCAGGAAATCATCCCCTGGGAGCTCACTTGGGTCGCGCAGACGCGCATCCCCAACCAGGAGTCGGCGTGGTACGTCACCCCGGAGCACAGGCTGGACATGCCGAAGCTGCTGGGGGCGTTCCAACAGTTTTTCCGCGAGCACTCAGACGCCTGGGTCGAGGGCTTCGACTACAAAGAAGCGGGGCCGCAGCTTCTGCTCCAGGCCTTCCTGCAGCGTATCGTCAACGGCGGGGGGCACATCAACCGGGAGTACGGCCTGGGGCGCTTAGTTGCTTTGTATGATATAATAACCACCGGACGCGCTGGTTCTGCGGTTATTATACAGATTTAATTACCGCCGGGCTCCTCCCTCTGGGAGAACCGCCCGACATGGCAGATTATATCATATTGCGCATTGCTTCATATGATATAATAACAACAAACGCCGGCGTTGTGTAGGTCGGAACCCCCTATCCATTAGGAAGAAGGTCGAAGCGCTATGAAGCTTGTATGGAAGCTTGCCATTCCGCAGATCATCATCGTCGTGTGTCTTGGTTTGATCAGCTACTTTGTGATCGACTCTTCCTTTATCTCTACCAGGGAGCAGTACGTACGGGATGTGATCGAAAACAGGCTGCAATTCATCACCGGCGAGATCGAAGCCAGCGCCCGGAAGTCCGTGAACGAGACTTCCGTGTTTGTGAACCTGCCCGCGGTGATACAAGCCTATGAGCTTGCCCTCAGCGGCGATATCGACGACCCCTGGTCGCCGGAGTCCCAGGCGGCCCGGGAGCTGCTGCGCAGGGAGCTGGCCGTGATGCTGGACAGCTACTACGACGCCACAGGGGAGAGGCTGCAGCTGCACTTCCACCTGCCAAACGGCTTCAGCCTTGTACGCCTCTGGCGGGACAAGAATACCCGCATCGACGGGGAATGGGTGGATATCTCCGACGACCTGCGCTCATACCGGACCACGGTGCTGGATGTGCTTCGGAGCGGCGAGCCCTCCCTGGGCTTGGAGCCCGGCAGCGGCGGCTTCGCCATACGGGGGGTCATCCCGGTGCTGGGGCCGGACGGCGCCCTCCTGGGCTCCGCGGAGGTGCTCCAGGACTTCGACCCCATACTGGAAGCCGCCACGGAAGAAGGTAAGGTATACATCTCCCTCTACGCCAATGTGGAGCTGCTGGAGTTCTCCGTGGAGCTCCAGGATGCGGACAAGTATCCCCGGAAGGGGGAGTTCGTCCGGGTCGTAGAGGCGAAGGACAGCGGTGTGGACGCCCTGATCACGCCGGAGCTGCTGGAGAAGGGCAGGTCGGGCATACTCTTTGAGGACTACGGCACCGTCACCCTGGCGACCTTCCCCCTGGCCAGCCACCGGGGGGAGCAGGTAGGGGTCATCATCTGCGCCATGGAGACCGAGACCGTGTCCGGCATCATTAATACGGCTGTGCTGGTCATGGGCTGCATGCTCGTCGGCATGACCCTGATCCCCATCGTCGTACTGCTGATACAGATACGCCGGCTGGCTACCACGCCGCTGACCATGATCACGACCAAGATACAGGACATCGCCGAGGACAGGGCCGACCTCACGGAGCAGATACCCAGCAGCCAGAAGGACGAGATCGGGGAGCTGGCCGGATGGTTCAACACCCTCACGGCTAAGCTGGACGCCATACTCCAGGAGCACCGGGAGATGAGCCACTGGTATAAGTCCATCCTGGACGCCACCCCCCTCCCCATCACCGTCACCGACGCGGACATGAACTGGACCTTCGTCAACACGGCGGTGGAGGAATTCCTGGGAACGAAGATGGAGGACATGCTGGGCAAGCCTTGCAGCAACTGGGACGCCCACATCTGCGGCACGGAGGACTGTGGCATAGCCTGCGCCCGACGGGGGCTCAAGGAGACGTTCTTCAAGCAGAAAGGGCGCTCTCACAAGGTGGACGTAGAGGTGCTGCGGGACCTGCACGGGGAGACCGCCGGCTACATCGAGATCGTACAGGACATCACCCAGATCGAGGAGATGGCCAGGCACGAGGCGGAGGCCAACGCCGCCAGCCAGGCCAAGAGCGAGTTCCTGGCCAACATGAGCCACGAGATACGCACCCCCATGAACGCCATCATGGGCATGACCGCCGTGGGTAAGTCCGCTCCGGACGTGGAGCGGGCGCGGTATGCCCTGGGTAAGATCGAGGACGCCTCCGTACATCTCCTGGGGGTGATCAACGACATCCTGGATATGTCCAAGATAGAGGCGGGCAAGTTTGAGCTTTCCGAGGACGAGTTCAACTTCGAGAAAATGCTCCAGCGGGTGGTCAACATCATATCCTTCCGCGTGGACGAGAAGAAGCTGAAGTTCAGCCTGTATATCGACGAGGGCATCCCCGCCATACTCGTGGGGGACGACCAGCGCCTGGCCCAGATCATCACGAATCTGCTGGGCAATGCCGTGAAGTTCACCCCCGCCGAAGGCTCGGTGAGCCTAAGCGCCACGCTGGAGGGGGAGGCGGAAGACCTGTGGGAGATCCGCATCGAGGTGGCGGACTCCGGTATCGGCATAAGCCCCGAGCAGCAGGCGCGCTTGTTCCAGACCTTCCAGCAGGCGGACAGCGGCACTTCCAAGAAGTTTGGTGGCACCGGGCTGGGGCTTTCCATATCCAAAAGTATCGTGGAGATGATGGGCGGGCGCATATGGGTAGAGTCCCAGCTTGACCAGGGGGCTACCTTCGCCTTCACGGTACGGATGCGGCGGGGCGACCCCCACAGCTACGAGCTGTCGGTGAAGGAGACGAACTGGAGCGGCCTGCGCATCCTGGCTATCGACGGCGATAGCGGCGTGCTAAGCTATCTGAAGAATCTCATCGAGCGCAACGGGGCTCTGTGCGACGCCGCCACCTGCGGCGCCGACGCCATGGAGCTTGTCCACCGAAACGGCGCTTATGACATCTACTTCATCGACTGGAAGCTGGCGGATATCGACGCCCTTCAGCTGACCCGGGGGCTGAAAGCCATCGAGCCGGGCAAGAGCAAAATCGTCATCACGATGATCTCCGGCAGCGAGTGGGGAGACATCGAGGAGAGCGCCAGAAGCGCCGGAGTGGATATGTTCCTGGCGAAGCCCCTGTTTCCGTCCACGCTGGTGGATACCATCAACGGCTGCCTGGACATAGGCGCGGCGGCGGGGGCGGCGGCAGGGCAGCTCATCGAAGCCGGGGAGCGCTATGACTTCAGCGGTAAGGTCATCCTCATCGCGGAGGACGTGGAGATCAACCGGGAGATCATGTCCGCCCTGCTGGAAGAGACGGGTGTGGCCATCGACTTCGCCGAGCACGGGGAGCTGGCTGTATCCAGGTTCCGGGAGCAACCCGGGCGGTACGACCTGATCCTGATGGATATCCAGATGCCGGAGATGGACGGCTACACGGCCACCCGGGTCATACGGGCCCTGGACGTCCCCCGGGCGGAGGAGGTACCCATCATCGCCATGACGGCGAATGTGTTCCGGGAGGACGTGGAGAAGTGCCTGGAGGCGGGCATGAACGACCACATCGGCAAGCCCATCAACACAGACGAGCTCTACAAGAAGATAAGCGAGTATATATAGGGGGACAGAACCGTCCCCCTGTGTTACCTGTGTTACCTCTCAGGCTTCTTTATAAACGTCGCAGACTTCGGCGGCGTCGCCTACGCAGGCTACTTCGCCCTTCCGCAGCAGGATGGCCCGGGAGCACATGCTCTTGATCTGCGTTTCGTTGTGCGAAGTCAGCAGCACCGTGGCGCCCCGCCCGATCATGCCGAATATGCGTTCCTTGCACTTCGCCTGAAACTTGTAGTCCCCCACGCCCAGGATCTCGTCGGCGATGAGTACGTCCGGCTGCACGCTGGTGGCTACCGCGAAACCCAGGCGCGCAGTCATGCCGGAGGAGTAGTTCTTGATCGCCACGTCCTCAAACTCCCGCAACTCCGCGAAGTCGATGATCTCCTCGTACTTCTCGTCCATGTACTTCGGGGGGTGGCCAAACATAGCGCCGTTCATATAGATATTGTCCCGGGCGGAGAACTCCGGGTCGAAACCCGCTCCCAGCTCCAGCAGGGGCGCCAGCTCGCCCCGGACGGATACGGCGCCCAACGTGGGCTTATACACCCTGGCGATGATCTTGAGCAGGGTGGACTTTCCCGCGCCGTTGAGCCCCATGACGCCGAAGACCTCCCCCCGGTTTACCTCGAAGCTCACATCCTTCAGCGCCCAGAACTCCTCGAAGTATATCTGCCTATTTAAGGACTTGATGACATATTCCTTCAAGCCCATGATCTTGTCCTTACTCAGGTTGAAGCGCATGGAGACGTTTTCTACCGATATCATCGTCTGTTCGTTTTCCATCGGGACATGATCCTTTCCCCGCAGCAGCAGACTGTACGCCTGCGCCGCGCTTGAATCCGACTGTTTTTTTAGAAATATAGATAGTACCGATCCTGATTGGCCATAAATACATAGACCCCGCAGCAGAGGGCCGCCATGGAGAAGGCGAAGCAGACCATATTCGCCCAGAGGCCGGGGACGACGCCGCGCAGGGCCAGGCTCCGGAAATAGTCCACGAAGTGGTACATAGGGTTGAGCCCGATGAGGGTAAGCACCCGGCGAGGCAGGATCTCCGCGGGATAGAACAGAGGCGTCAGGTACATGAGCAGGGTGGTAAATATGCCGTACAGGTAGGTCAGATCCCGGAAGAACACCGCCAGGGAAGACAGGATCATCGCCACGCCCAGGGAAAAGACGAATGTGTAAAGCATGGGGATGGGCACCAGTAGTATGGTCCAGTGGAAGGGCGCCCGGGTGACGATGAAGACCAGGACGAAAGCGATGAGGGAAAACAAGACGTTGACCAGTGAGGACAGCACGCTGGACAGAGGGAAGATGTACTTGGGGATGTAGACCTTGCGGATGATGGCTTGATGGCCGATGACGGAGTTCATGGCTCTTGTGGTGGATTCCGTATAGAAGTGGAAGATCAGCTGCCCGCTCAGCAGATAGACCGGGAAGTTGTCTATAGCCCGGTTAAATATATAGGAAAAGACCATGGTGATGACCAGCATGGTGAGGAGCGGGTTTAGCAGGGACCACAGCACCCCCAGCATGCTCTTGCGGTAGCGGGACACGAAATCCCGCTTCACCAGGAGGCGCAGCAGATACTTGAAGCGGCGGAAGGACTCCATCTGCCACTTGATGAACTCCTTCTTGTAGATGAGGATCAGGGTGGAGGCTGTGGTGACGGAGGCTCCCATGCCCAGGAACATGACCTTGGATATATACAGCAGCAAGCTCTCCGCCCGGTTGCCCACGACGCTCTCCGGCAGGAACATAAACAAAGCAAAGTAAATAACCGTCATGGCTATGGTAAGCAGGGCCAACCTGTGTTTTGTCAGGGTCATTGCGTGTCACCTCTCCCCAGCGCTGTGTCGATGATCCGCTCTTTCCGCTCCCGTATCATCGTTTTCAGGAATGTCTTATGCGTTTCAGAAATATACGGCGTGTCGTCAACGATTACGTTTATCACTCGCAGATCGATCCTCGCCCCGACGAGGCTCAGCGCTTTTGCACAACTTTCATATTTGATATCGGAGAGAAATCGCGCATAGTTGATCTTCACGCCATTTTGCTTCAGCGCGGAGTTTGGAAACACAAATAAACGTTCGCTGATATCCTCTCGATTTGCCATCACACGCTCCATACCGTCTTCTTCTAACTGAGGATAAAGGCATGAACCGCAGTCATAGACCGGGGCGATTCTTACCGTCTTGCGCGCTTCATTGATCAAGAAGCCCCAATTGCCATTGTGCCTGTCAAAATTGCCCAATAAAGCGTCGCCGATAAACATTTTCCAGAAAAACGCCTCCAGCTCCGCTGGGGGAACGACCTGCTGACCATGTATCGTATCCAGAACATCAGATAGCTCGGTCCCATAGCCGCTTTGCGAACTGTCTATGATCGTATTCTTAAGGTGTGCGAAGTCTTTCAGTACAAACCCATCAGTCTCAAAATCTTTGCACGCGACGACGATTTTATCGCCATATCGTCCCAGCAGCGTCTCCTGGGTATCTATCCCTAACGCCGTAAATATACGGCACGCCACATGTTCGCTTATACAGCTGTTGCTGTATCTTAATCCGGCGGCGCCACCGAGCTTGGGCGGAAATTTGAGCATATAGTTTTCGTCCCGATATCGCACGCTTATTTTCCCACCGTTTGAACCGCCGTACATTCTCAGCTTGTTTACGTAGATATGGGTAAAATCTATCCCTGCCGCCACTATGTCACCTCTATAGACCAAGATATTTGCTTCTCAGATAAGCCGCCGTCTCTCCTGAGATTTCATTATCATAATACGCCGAATTGATAGAGCCTTGCAGTTCGTTATACAAACAATCCAGGAAGGAAGAACGGTTCGCGAGCCCTTCAATAAAGGCGGTGATGTCTTTTTGCAGATAAGCCGGCAGCGCAGCTTCTAAATCCTGATAGTTTCGCTTGCTCAATACTGTCACCTGCCCCACGTGGGCGCCCTTTCGCTGATGGCGCGCTCGTCCCTGCGCTTCGCGAGCCGCGATTATGCAAATTATACCATATGATGATTGGTAAAGCCAGAATTTGATAGCAAAAAGCGCACAAAAGAGATCGGCGCCGTTACAGTTCACGGGAGTGGGGACCCGGGGCGCCTATTTACCGCGATGGTTCACAGCTTCGGCCAGATATAGAAATCGGTTGATGCAACTCCTACCGACTCCAACGCGACATCCATGTCGCGATTCCGTCTGGCGTGACATCGTGTCACGCCCACGGATTTACCAGGTTAGCGATTTCTTATCCGGTCAACGAAGCCGTTCAATCCATCGCTTGCAAACAGCCACACCCCGGGTCCCCACTCCCGAGAACTATAACATAGGCGCCGTTTCTCAATGGCAACTTTACTGGCCGCAAACGGCACTCATATGAAGGGGAACAATTTTCAAAAAATATCCTGAAAGTTCCGCCCTGTCGGCAGGAAAAAGAGCGATGGGCGTCGAATATCTGTAACTGTAGGATCCGCGGACTGCGGATTTTTTTATTTATAGGAGGGATATGAAATGGAAGCAGAACGGCAAATAATCGAAGCGGAATGCTTTGTGGAAGCGAAACAGCAGGAGGTATGCAATGCTGAATCACCGCAGCCGGAGAGGCGCCCGATGCCGGGTAAGCTTTACACCTACGCGGATTACTACGCCTGGAACGACGGCAAGCGGTACGAGCTTATCGATGGCGCCCCATACCTGATGGAGCCGGCGCCTCTCTGGGAGCATCAGGGGGTTGGTTCTCAGCTTAACAGACTCATCGGCAACCATCTTGAAGGAACGCCGGGAAAAGTGTTTCAAGCGCCCTTCGACGTGCGCCTGAACGCCGACGCCGGTGACGACACCGTCGTTCAGCCCGACATTGTGGTATTCTGCGACAGTTCCAAGCTAAGCGGTACCGGATGTATAGGCGCTCCGGATATGGTTGTGGAGATACTATCCCCATCTACCTCGAAGCGGGATAAGGAGGAAAAGTTCGAACAGTACCGCAAAGCGGGCGTCCGTGAGTACTGGATCGTCGACCGGCAGAACGAGACCTTGACGGCTTACATCCTAAGGCACGGCGAGTATATCGGGACAACCTATGCGAACAACGACGAAGCGCCGGTGTGTGTGCTGGACGGCTGTGTGATCAAGCTGGCGGATGTGTTCCGGTAGAAGCTATGATTCAGTGGCGGCGAAGGGAAAAGGAGGAATACAAAATGGAAACGACACGACAAATAATCAAAGCGGACAACCTGACGAAAGCGGAACGGCAAATAATCGAAGCGGAATGCTTTGTGGAAGCGAAACAGCAGGAGGTATGCAATACTGAATCACCGCATCCGGAGAAGCGCCCGATTCCGGGCAAACTCTATACCTACGCGGATTACTATACCTGGAACGACGGCAAGCGGTACGAACTTATCGACGGCGCACCATGCTTGATGGAACCGGCGCCTCTCTGGGAGCATCAGGCAGTCAACACGCGGCTGATAACGATACTCTGCCGACTTCATGAGGGAAAGCCGGGCCAGGTCATGGCGGGGCCTTTCGATGTACGCCTGAACGCCGACGCCGGGGACGATACCGTCTTTCAGCCGGATATCTCTGTATTGTTTGACCGTTCCAAGCTGAGCGGCACCGGCTGCATCGGCGCCCCGGATATGGTTGTGGAGATACTCTCGCCGTCCACCTCGAAGCGGGACAAGGAGGAGAAGTTCGAACAGTACCGCAAGGCGGGCGTCCGGGAGTACTGGATCGTCGACCAGCAGAACGAGACCGTGTCGGCTTACGTCCTCAGGGATGGTGAATACATAGGAAGCACCTACACGATCACCGACGAAGCGCCGGTTCACATATATAACGGCCATGCGGTCAAATTAGCGGATGTGTTCCGGAAAATGCTGTGAATCAGAGGCGACGAAAAAGCCGAAAAGCATAACTTTTCGATGCTGCGAAACACATGCATTAGTAGGCTCTGTTGCCTTGACCTACCGGGCGCTAATAATGATAGAGAAGCCGCGGAAGTTGTGGCGGATGAGGCCGTCGCTGCCGGTAATGCCTTCGCTTTGACCGGACTGTATACGGCGAAAGCCTTCCGCTACATCCGGCAGCAGCTCGGGCGGGTTGACGGGTACATTGTGCGAGCAGCATAGTTTGGTGAGCGACGGCGCCAACTCCTGTAGGGAAGCCATGGTAGCCGCGTAATCCGCCACCGACGACTTGCCGTACTCAGCGCTGTCGAAGTGGGCATAAAGGGCGGCGGGGTAGACGGTATCACCGGTGAAAAGGACGCCGGCCTGCCTGTCCAGGAGCATGATGCTGTCGGGGGAGTGCCCCGGCGTGGCAAGCACCTCAAGCAGGCGTCCGCCCAAGTCAAAGGCAGCGCCGGTGAAGAGGCGCGCGGCGGGCTGCTGCGGCGACGGCTGCGACGGCTGCGACGGTGACTGCGCCTGCTGCGACGGCTGCGACGGTGGCGGCGGCGGCGGCGGTGGCTGTGGCGGCGACGGTGGCTGTGGCGGCGGCGACGGCTGCAGCAACGCTGCCTTGCGCCATGGCCGTATACGGTAGCCGCCTTTGTCGAAAGCTGCGGGCAGCGGCTTCGCCAACGAATCCTCGCCCATCATCGGCGCCAGGAATTCGCGGCTGTAGCCCATCGACGCCCGTGCAAGCTGCGCCGTATACTCGCGGTCAACAGCAAGCCGCGCCGGAGCCGCCTCTGACCAGCCATAGACGGCGGGAAACTCCCAATTGCCTCCCACATGATCGAAATGGTCGTGGCTATTGACCGCTACGATGGGCAGGCCGGTCAGGGCTTCCGCTACCGGTAGTATAGGCGCGACGCCCATTCCGGTGTCCCAGAGCAGCGCTCTCTCCGCCCCGACGATCAAGAAGGAGATGACCTCCTGGAAATGCCCCGGCTCACAGATGGCGTATATGTCCGGCAGGACGCGGTAGACCTCATACCAGCCCTGATCCGCCGCCAGTACGATCCGCTCGTATGACCGGTACTCGGGCCGGGGCAACGCCGACCGCCAGCTTGTGGGTTGGATCGTCGTCATTGATAGTGCTTCGCGGCGAAGTTCCACATATCCGCGCACATCTCATCTAAGCCGCGTTCAGCTTTCCAGCCCAGCAGCGCCAAGGCTTTGGAGGCGTCCGCATAACCTTCGGCGATATCCCCCGGCCGCCGCGCCGCTATCTTGTACGCGATGGGCTTGCCGCAGGCCCGCTCGAAAGCTCGCAATACTTCCATGACCGAATACCCCGTGCCTGTGCCGAGGTTTACGGCGTGGGCGCCGCTGTGGGCCTCGATGTACTCCAGGGCCTTGATATGGCCCAGCGCCAGATCCACCACATGTAGGTAGTCCCGGACCCCTGTGCCGTCCCTGGTATCGTAGTCGTCGCCGTAGACATTCAGGTGATCCAGCTTGCCGGCGGCGACCTTGGCGATGTAAGGCACGAGGTTGTTGGGTATGCCGTTTGGATCCTCGCCGAGCAGGCCCGAGGGATGGGCGCCTACCGGATTGAAGTAGCGGAGCAACGCCACGCTCCAGCGGCTGCCCTGCTGCGCCTGCACTTGCTGCACTTGCTGCGCTTGCTGCTGCTGCTGCGGCGGCGGCGGCTGCGACTGCTGCGCCTGCGCCTGCGACGGCTGCTGCGCCTGCGATGGCTGCTGCGCCTGCGGCGGCGACTGCGCCACGTCCGCCCCGCCCGAGGCAGCGGCGTCCTGCAGGATGCGCTCGATGATGAGCTTGGTCATGCCGTAGGGGTTCGTCGCGGACAGGGGGGCGTCTTCCTTGAAAGGCGCCGTGTTATTCTCCCCGTACACTGTGGCGGAGGAAGAAAACACCATACGCCTGCAGCCGGCTTCCTCCATGACTCGCAAGAGATTGACGGAACCGCTTACGTTGTTGTGATAATAAGACAGGGGCATACTCACCGATTCGCCCACGGCTTTCAGCCCGGCGAAATGCACCACGGCGCTTATCCGCTCCTTGGCGAACACCCGCCGCAAGCCGGCTTCGTCTAAGATATCCGTTTCATATACGGGAAAGCTCTTACCCGCGAGCTCCCGGATGCGGTCGACTACGCTGTGCTTGGCGTTGCTGAAATTATCCAGCAGCGCGATATCGTGACCCGCGTTTAACAGCTCGACGCATGTGTGGCTTCCGATGTACCCGGCGCCTCCCGTAACTAGAATGCTCATATACGCTCCTTTCCGTCTGCTGATCAAAGCGTCTTTCCTACGACCACGGTCCAGTTTGATTCCGTCGCCCGGACGGCGCTCCGTGTGTTCCAACCGCAATAATCCTCAAAGGGTATGCCGGACAACTCGCGGGCATAGGTCAGGTTGCCGAATGCCTTTCTCAGCCTCGGGACCACCGGGCCCAGGTATCGGATGGTAGTCCCCAGCCATTGAGCCTTCTTGACCGGGCGGCTGTTTTCAGCGCCTATCCATTCCATCATCTCCGCGGTACAATGATAAGCGCTGTCCTGAGGGCAGAAAACCATATCCTCCCGGGCCGAATCGCCCATGTCGATGAGCAGCCGGATGAATTCGCAGAAGTTTCCTATATAAATCATGCTGCGCTCGTTTTCGTAGTCCGGCGATACGCCATAGTCCATAGTCAGCTTCCGCAGGCTGCGGTAGTTCCCCGGGCAATTCTCGCCATAGATCATCGGCGGCCTGACCACGCAGACGCTAAAGCGCGCGTCCCGCAGCTCCTCGATCCCCTGCTCGGCCTCGTATTTGCTTATGCCGTAATTCGTCCTCGGGCGCGGCCGGGTATCCACGCCGATCTCGTTTTTCACGCCCAGCTTATCCTCCACGCCATAGACGGCCATCGTGCTCATGAAGATAAAGCGCCCCACCCCGTCTTCCTTGGCTTTCCGCGCCGTTTCTATAGCCAGGTCGCGGTTGATCTTCGTGTAGCGGCTCTTCGAGGCAAGCTGCTGATGGGCGATCCCCGCCACATGAAAGACCGCGTCGTAGCCCTCGAAGGAACGATCCTTCCAGAATGGGTCGCGCAGATCAACGGATTCCACCTCGTAGTCCTCGGGCCACTTCTCCAGCCATTCCCCGAGGCAACTGCCGATGTAGCTCTTAATGCCTGTAATCAAGACTTTTTTCATGCGCTGACGTCCTTTCCGGTCAATACAGCGAAAACCGTCCGCCAAAGGATACGGCAATCCTGCCCAAAGCTCAGATTCCGGCAGTACTCCCCGTCGTAGGCGGCCTTGACCTCGATGGGCAGCTCATCCCTGCCCCGGATCTGGGCAAGCCCGGTGAGCCCCGGCCTGAGGCCGTTGGCGCCGTAGTGATCCCGCCACGCGACCAGGTCGTCCTGGTTCCACAAAGCGGGCCTGGGGCCGATGAGACTCATGTCGCCCTTGAGGATGTTCCACAGCTGGGGCAGCTCGTCCAGGCTTGTTTTACGCAAAAACGCCCCAATCTTGGTGATATAGGCGAGAGGATTCCGGAGCAGATGGGTGGGCGTGTCGGCGGGGGCGTCTATCCGCATGGTCCTGAACTTCAGCATGGTGAAGGTCGTTTTGCCCAGCCCTATCCTCTTCTGGGCGAAAAACACCGGGCCGGGAGACGTCGCTTTCACGAGGCCCCCCAGTATCAACAAGACCGGGCTAAGGCAGATCAGGCCCAGTCCGGAGAATACGATATCAAGAAAACGCTTTACAAAAGGATACATTTGCCCGCCTCGCGTCTGCGCCTGTGCCTGCCGCTTGTGTCTGCCACCGGCCTTGCCGCTCGCTTTCTGCCGCTCGGCCTTGCTGCCAACAGCCACCGGACTGCGACCCTGCCCCGCTGCTTGCGCCTTAGCCTGACGCCTGCCCAGCTACCCGCAACCGGCTAACCGGCTTTGCCGCCCGCTGCCCGCAGCGGCGCGGAGTCGTCTCATGAGAATGTCTTCACCGTTTCCATCAGCGCTTCCCTCAGCCGGTCGGGGTCCCTGCCCTGGGCCGCCAACTCAATGCCGAAGAAATTCTTGATAAATCGGTCTTTATCCAGCTCCTCGCCTTTGATGACATAGAGCTTCTCCTGGATCGTTTGCTCCATTATCTCGCTGCCCAGCACGATCTCCTCTGTGAGCTTGTCCCCCGGCCTTATGCCGGTTATTTCTATCTTGATATCCTTATCCGGCTCCCGCCCCGACAGGCGGATCATCTCCCTGGCCAGGTCGTATATCTTCACCGGCTTGCCCATCTCCAGCACGAATATCTCCCCGCCCTCTGCCAGCGTGCCGGCCACCATCACCAGTGACACGGCTTCCGGGATGGTGATGAAGTAACGCTCCATGTCCGGATGGGTCAGGGTCAGCGGCCCGCCCCGCTCGATCTGCCTTTGGAATGTGGAGATGACGCTGCCCGAGGAGCCCAGTACATTGCCGAAGCGGACGGCGGCCATCTTGCAATCGCTGCCTTTCATGCTTTGAACCAACAGCTCCGCCACCCGTTTCGTCGCCCCCATGATATTTGCCGGGTTGACCGCTTTGTCGGTGGATATCAGGATGAACCTCTCGGCGCGGTTGTGCAGGCAGGCGTTGATGAGGTTTTCCGTGCCCCCGATGTTGTTCCTCACTGCCTCAAAAGGGTTCAGCTCCGTCATGGGCACATGCTTATGGGCGGCGGCGTGGAAGACCAGCTGAGGCTTGTGCGCTTCGAATATTTGCTCGATCCGGGCCTCGTCCCTCAGGTCGCCCAGGCACAGTTCGTATTTTTCCCCGGGGTACAGCAGCCTGAGCTCTTCATTGATGAGAAATAAACCATTTTCGTTCAAGTCGAAAATGACGAGCTTCCCGCATCCGTTGGCCAGGGCCTGGCGGCATATCTCGCTGCCGATGGAGCCAGCGCCGCCGGTGACCAGCACGGTCTTGCCCTTCAGGCAGCGGAAGATCAGCTCCTTGTCCAGGCGTATGCTGTCCCGGAAGAGCAAGTCCCCGATGTCGATCTGCTTCAGCGCCCTCTCGTCCCCGGCGATGAAGCTCTCCATGTCTACCGCCGTCCGAAATAACCGCAGCTTGATGCCCGCGGAGGCGCACTTGTGATGGATATCCGTGATGGCGGCGATATCCAGGGATGGGATGGCCAGTATGGCTTCCTCCACCCGGTACTTCCTCGCCACCCTGGGGATCTGGTTGATCCTGGCAGCCACCGTGACCCCCGCCACCCGCATATGGACCTTAGCCGGGTCGTCGTCTACAGCCACCACAGGATACAAGCTGTCGTCCATGCTTTCTTCCAGGCGTTTGATCACCATAGCCCCCGTGTCTCCCGCGCCGATGACCATGGTCCGCCTGGCGCCGGGATGGTTCCTGGTCCGTAGCCAATGCCGAAAACGGGGAATCAGCCGCACCGCGATGGTGAAGATCAGCAGGATACCGAAATATATGACGGTGATGGAGCCGGATACCGGGTACAGGCGGGTGTATTTGACGATGAGGAATACGGCGGCTGAGGATACGGCGGCGGCGGTCTGCCGGAAGGCGTCGGCGAATCCCATGTACTGCAGGACGGAGCGGTAGGTGCCGAAAGCGAGACCCGCCGCAACCACTGTCACGGCGGCAATGGGATAGTAGACCGGCAACTGGCGCCAATACGCTTCGGGGATGAGCCCTTCGAACCGCAGCCACACGGCAAGAAATATGGAAACGAGGCTCAGGGCCGCGTCGATGATGATGAAGAAGAATTGGTTGCGGTGTTTCATCCATATGCCTTTCTGCCGCTAAGCTGTGCTTGCATCCCAGCGGCACAGATTGCTACACTGTTCCAGGCGGCGTCAGTCCAGCGAGGCCAGAGCCTCCCGCCAGGCTTCCATCAGCCCGGCCAGCTCGCTTTCCGCTTCCACGGGGACCCAGCGCCCTGCCGACGCGCGCTCCATCTCGGCGGCGAGGCCTACGCCCTTCCCCAGCCATAAGCGGATAGCTTCGTAGTCCCGGGCCGACTCGTCTACCTCACCGTTGGCGCCGATGACGTCCGCCACACTGTAGTTGAACCAGATATCGTCCGCTAGCTTGCCCAGGGAAAGCCAATGTTCGCTCCGGTAAGGGTCGGTCCCGGCAGCCCTGAGCCCCGCCTCCCAGGCTTCGTCGTAGTGCCGGATGCGGTAGTAGTAGCTTTGCAGCATGCCCAGCGTGTCGCCGCTGTACTGCCCCTGCCTTTTCGCCGCCGCCGCCAGGCTTTCCGCCCGGGCATAGGTTTCCGCGGTGTACACCCCGCTCGCGCCCAGGGCCAGGGCTTCCGCCGCCTTATACTCCGGCTTCAGCGGGTCCCACTTCGCGGCTTGCCCGATGAGCCAGGCTGCGCTTTCCGTATCTTCCGCGTTTGCGGCATAGAAGTACGCCGCTGTGTAGCTGTTTGCCCGGTTCAGGCGGAAGGGCCACAGGCAGGCGATGACCAGTACGGCTACGACCAGGGCGTCCCTGCCCCAGCGTAAGGCGGTCGCCCCTGCGGTTGCGCCGCCCTCCTGCGCTTTACGCGACGCGGTCGCCCCTGCTGCTACGCCGCCCTCCTGCGCTTTACGCGACGCGGGGAAACGGATGAGCGCGAAAGCGATAGCGAAGACCAGGTAGTGGCCATAAAATGTGAAGTCTACGTCAATCATGCTGTGGGCAAAGAGCCCTCCGGCGACCATCAGGAGGAGGACGTCAGCCTCCCTCCTCCCCTTCACGCAGCGGATGAACAGGGCAGCCAGGGCGGCAAGAAAGCCGAGGAAAACCAGCAGCCCGCCGACGCCGTATTCGACGATGAGCTGCATGGCGTAGGAATGGAGGTCATTGGCGACATAGGGGTATCTCTGATACGAGGTGTATAGATAACGCCAGCAGTCCCCCCCGATCCCGGTCAGGGGATAGTCCAGAAACATGCGGGAACCGTCAAGGTAGAATCCGAAGCGCTCGTACATCGTCTGGGGGTGTATCGCCGTCTCTATGCCCCTGACCATGGATTCCGTGAGCAGGAAGCGGTTTAGCTTGATCTTCCGCGCGCCGCCGCCCGCTGCCGTGCCCGCCGCCGCTGCTTCCGCTGCCGCGCCGCCGCCCGCTGCCGTGCCCGTAGATGCTGCTGCCGCATCCGCCGTTGCATCCGCCGCCGTGCCCGTAGATGCTGCTGCCGCATCCGTTGTTGTTTCATTCGCCTCCGGCCCTATATGCGCCGCCGACACGACGGATACTTCCGCTATGGCATTGCCCGGCGCCGCGCCCCTGTCATATATACTCAGGCGGAAGTACATCTCATCATCCGGCGCGTAGAAAGGCAACGCTATCTCCTGTTCGCCGATATACGCGGACAGGTCTGCCGATATATACGGCGCATAGTGATGCCGAAGCATCTCCTGCCGGGTCTGCCCTTCCAGCCGTATCTGCGTATCCGCCGCGGACTGGTCTATGGGCCGGTCGAAGCGTAAGGCGACCTGATAGCCGCCCGCTTTATCCAGGCGAAGCTGCCTGACCAGCGCCTGCCCGCCGCCAAGGGGCATGGGCCGCGAATACTGCCAGGCAAATACCCCGATAGCCAGGAGGCAAAGGCATAGGGCGGCAAAGGCGACAATCGCCGGTTTCCGCTTCAGCAAGCCGCTGCCTGCCGGGAGCTTGCGGGGGTCGCTGCCATGCTCCGCGCTGCCGTGTTTCGGGCTGCTGTGTATACGGCTGCCATCCTGCCCTTGGCCGCCATGTCCGGCTGCTTCGCCAGCCGGCGCAGCTGAAGCAGCAGAAGCCTTGCCGACCGGCGTAGGTGACGCTGCAGCTTCACCGCTCCCCCGCGCCTTGCGCGTCGTTGTTGCATCTGTCACTGCGCCGCCATCGCGTACTCGCGCTGCCACAGCGCCGCTCCTCTGCGCCTTGCGCGCCGCCGTGTCCGCCCCCGCGCCATTAACCCGCGCCCCCGGCGCCTTGCGGATCATGACGTCCGCCGCCATAGCGCTCAGCGCGAAAAGCAGCAATAGCAGCAGCCAGCCCAAGCCGGGCGCCAGGCTCCTGAGAGGCGCGGCGGGCAGGGCCAGGGCGCCCAGGAGCAACCCCGGGATGAAGCACAAGGCATAGCGCCCCGCCGACCGCATTTTCCGCCCCGCCGGCAGGAAGATGATGTACAGGATCAGCATGACCGCCGCGACCAGGTACATGCCCCGGCTGACGGTAAGCACAAACGCCGCAAAGAGCAGGTTGGCCGCCCCGGCGGAGAAGGCGAGCCCGGCACGGCGTACCTTACCCGGCTTCCAATAGACGTCGTCGTGGATGAGGGGGTGGACGGCCGCGAACCATGCCGCGATGAAAAACGAAGCCATGGTATTGGGGTACTGGTAAACCGATCTGAGCCGATCCCCCATGATCATGTCGAAGAGGAATCCTTGCTCCCCCTCGGCCAGGGGGCCCCCGTTGAGCGCTGAATTTATGCCTTCCACGAGCTTACCGCCCCATACGGCGTCCAACCCCAGCAACGCGTAGACAAATCCGGCGAAGGCCAAAGCCTTCGTCAGCCATGCCGCGAAAGGCAGCTTCCGATCCAGGGCTTGTACGGCCAAAACCAACAGAAAAATGGAACTGTACTTGCTCATGGCATACACGGCATTGTGGGGGTAAACCGCTCTGATCAGCGCCGCGGCGGAAGTTATAGTCAGGAGCAGAAATAAACCGGCTGTATACGGCCGTTGGATTTCCCACTCCCCCGTGACCCGGGCTTTCAGCAGTACGATGAAGGACAGGGCGGACAGGATAATCACCACGGGGATGTTGTCCCGCTCAAAGAGCAGGCCTTGCCAGAGCAGGCTGACAAAGGTCACGGCAAGCAGAAGAAAAGCCATGACCTCCTCGAAGAAATGAGAGTCCTGACCCGTCGCGGCAGCCGCGTTTTTATTTTTCCCCTTACCTCCGGCCATGTTGCCTCCATCTTAGAATCCACTCTGTCGATTATCGCATTTTTTGCCGCTTTTGTCTAATTTTCAGGGCAGGGGCCGCCGGATATTTACGTTAATACATTGTGAACAATTTGTTATCATTCGTTTATCCTACTATATTCTTGCTTTCCTGTGTAATACAATAAAGAAAAACCTGCCATATACAGAAATGGCTGCCACTTAGCAGGTGAGGCATATGTATTCCAGCGGTCGAGACATATCCCGCTTCATCAGCGGGTCATCGGGTCAAGCAGGCTGCCGCCGATGGGGGCGGTTCTTTCGCCGCGCCTTCCGGGCTCTGCTCCCCGGGCTGCTGCTGGCCTGCCTCCTGGCTATCGCCCCCGGCTCCGCCCTTGCCGACCTGGTGATCGAGAGCGATATCGCCCCCAGCCTTCTCGCGGCGGTGAAGGACGTCACCGGGACGAACCCGGTCTTCCCCCTGCAGGAGGAGGACGAGTTTTTCAAGGTCTCTACTCTGGATCTGAATGGCAAGTCCGTGACGAGCCTCAAGGGGATACGTTACTTCACCGAGCTGACCCGTCTCACGGCGGAGTACAACCGTCTTACGACGCTGAAGGACGTGCTTTTTCCGGACAATATCCGCTTCCTCTCCCTGGCGCACAACAATATCGCCGACGTCGCCCAGGCCGCGTGGCCCGCCAGGCTGCGTACGCTGGATCTGCGTAACAATCGCCTGACCAACCCCCTGGACGCTTCCTTCCCCGAGGGCGTCAGCTCCATCACCATGGACAATAATTTTCTGACTTCCAAGTATATCGGCGCGCCAAGGGACTGCAGCGTTTCTTACGCCGGCAATTTTATTTATGAAGCGAATTCCATCCGCCCCGCCACCCTCATCATCCGGGAAGCGGGCTCCGTGAGCTTCTCCCCCGGGGAGCAGAAGGCCATCCCTTTTGTCAATATCACGTCTTCCACGAATCCGAATAACCAAGTGCCCCCCAAGCTGCTGAACGCGCGTATCCTGTCGGAGTACGACAGCCCCGTGCATCTGGCCCGGGAGGAGTACCGCTTTCTGCTCACCGCCCAGAAGGCTGGCAGCGACTACCTGATCGTAGAGCTGACGCTGACCAATTATCTGGCGACCCAGTATGAGAGTATGAACCAGACTTTCTACCAGGTCTCCATCCCCATCACGGTATGGCTGGCGGCGGATAGCCGGCCTGGCGCGGCAAGCTCAAACAACGGCGACGCGGCCGTCCTGGCGGCTCTCAATGGGCACAGCAGCAACGCCGTGGCGGATATGACCCGCTTCAACGACGGCAGGGCGACTTTCAGCCCCGGCCTGCTGGCCCAGCTCGCGAATCAGGATCAGAAGCTCATCCTGTCCCACGATTTCGGCAATGTGACCCTGGACCCAAAGAATCTCCGGACGATAGCCAACGAGGCGGCGGTAAGCTCCTACGCCACCGTGGCGGTGACCTTGAGCACTTACGAGGCGCGGCAGCCGGGCTTCACGCCCAGCCGCTTCAGCGATAAGCAGCTATCGATACTGCCCAGCCAGGATTTCTACTTCTCCATGTTGCTGCAGATCCCGGGAAGCGAGCTGAAGGAGATCGACCTGGGCTCCCCGGTGAGCGCCATGCTATATCTAAAGAACCAAAACTTCACCCAGTGGGATTTCGGGCATCTCACAGCGTTTAAAGACAATGAGTCTTACCTGGATATACTGGGGGGGGTCTACAATCCCGTCAACGTCAGCTTCACTTATCAGCTGTACGGGTCGGGGCGCTTCGGCCTGGGTACCCGGGGCACGCTGGTGCAGTGGATCGACCTGGCGGTAAATGGCACGCAGTTTACCCGCTCGGACGGCACTACCGGCGTGATCAACCCCGCGCCCATTATCCACCGGGGCTCCACCATGGTGCCGCTGCGCTCGGTGTTTGAGGAGATGGGCGCCATCGTCACCTGGCAGGATTCCATCAACTCCACGACGATATCTTACGGCAGTAAGGTCATCTATATCACCGAGGGCAGGGCAATCTCCGGCAGCGACCAGACGCCGATCATTATCAACGACAGGATGCTTGTGCCCCTGCGGCTGATCACCACCGAGTTTGGCGCCACGGTGCTGTGGTGGAGCCAGGACGGCCGGATCAGGATCGTGTACTAGTGCATCATTCGCAAAATAACTACGCATACTTGCGACCTTTTTTCCGCTATACTGCGTTATTCGTCAGTTAAATACCACAGCGGGTATTCGCCTTCCTCACGCCTTGTATATCGAAAAAAATCATCACAAGTATTT
>WRIW01000033.1 GCA_009782505.1 Clostridiales bacterium | reverse complement strand
CGACCGTGGCAGCGACCCAGGCGGCATACGGATATACAGCGGGGATCAGGGGATATACCAGACCCGCCACGAATGCGCCGACATGCTGGGCCTGCCCCAGGATAAGATCCGGGTCACCGCCATGATGGTAGGGGGCGGCTTCGGGGGCAAGGAAGACATGAGCGTGCAGCATCACGCCGCGCTCCTTGCCTGGCATACGGGAAAGCCGGTGAAGGTGGGCCTCAGCCGGCAGGAGAGCATACTGACCCATCCCAAGCGCCACGCCATGGAGATCGTCATGACCACAGCCTGCGACGAGCAGGGCATGCTAACGGCGATGAAAGCTGAGATCCTGGCGGATACCGGCGCCTACGCTTCCCTGGGCGGCCCCGTACTTCAGCGGGCTTGCACCCACGCCGCCGGGCCCTACCAGTATCAGGACGTCGACATCCTGGGCAGGGCAGTGTATACGAACAATCCCCCTGCCGGCGCCTTCCGGGGCTTCGGGGTCCCCCAGAGCTGCTTCGCCACCGAATGCAACATCAATCAATTGGCGGAAATGGCAGGCTTATCGCCCTGGGAGATACGCTACCGCAACGCCATCCGCCCGGGCATGACGCTGCCAAACGGCCAGATAGCCGACGAGTCCACCGCCCTGGTCGAGACCTTGGAAGCGGTAAAGGATATCTATGACGCCAACCCTCAAGCAGGCCTGGCCTGCGCCATGAAGAACAGCGGCCTGGGCGTGGGTGTGCCGGACGTGGGGCGCTGCGACCTGGCTATACACGACGGTAAAGTCGCCATACGCAGCAGCGCGGCTTGCATCGGGCAGGGCCTGGGCACGGTGCTGACCCAGATCGTAGCCCAGGTCACCGGGCTTCACGCCGCCTGCTTGACCTATCCCGCGCCGGACACTTCATACGCCCCGGACTCGGGCAATACCACCGCTTCCCGGCAGACCCTATTTGCCGGGGAAGCTGCCCGGCGGGCGGCGGAAGCGCTGAGAGCAGACCTGGATGGACTGCTAAACGGCAAACCCATCCGGGAGGCGGCGGCGGAAAAACTCGCCAAGGCGATCGGCGCCTTGGAAGGCAACATCTATCACGGCGAGTATGAGGGCTTCACCGACAAGCTGGGCTCCGACAAGCCCAACCCCGTCAGCCATATCGCCTATGGTTACGCCACCCAGTTGGTGGAGCTGGACGAAGAGGGGAAGGTAGCCCGGGTAGTGGCGGCCCACGACGTCGGCAGAGTCGTCAACCCCTTATCCGTATCCGGCCAGATCGAAGGGGGCGTGGTCATGAGCCTGGGGTATGCCCTCACGGAAGATTTCCCCCTTGACGATTGCCGCCCTACTGCTAAAATGGGGACATTGGGGCTCATGCGGGCGACGGATGCCCCGGATGTGGAAGCGATGCTCATTGGCAAAGGCGATCCCCTTGGGCTGGCCCTGGGGGCGAAAGGGATAGGGGAGATCAGCTCCATCCCCACGGCGCCGGCGGTGCAGCTCGCCTACTACCAGAGGGATGGAAAGTTCCGGACAAAGCTTCCCCTGGAGGGTACGCCGTACAGCAGGAAGTAGGGCCGTACCCCTTGTGACATAAGGAGGGTAATCAGCGTATGTGGAAAGAAAGCTTTATCATCGGCATCGAATTTATCGACCAGCAGCATAAAGAATTGTGCGACATGGTCGAGAAGCTGCTTCAAATCATCGACGGCGGAGATGTGGAGACGCAGAAGCATGAATGTGTAGCGGCGATACAGTTCCTGAAGGACTACGCCGGGCGGCACTTCGCGGCGGAGGAAGAGTTCCAGCTTTCCATCGACTACAGCGACATCATCGCCCACAAAGCCCTTCACCGCGCCTTTAGCGCCACTGTGGGCAAGCTGGACGAGAAGCTCCGGGAGTCCGACTACAGCGCGCCGGCGGTGAAGGAATTCACCGGCTTCCTGACCACCTGGCTCACCTACCACATAGCCGGGGTGGATCAGAAGCTTAAGAAAAAAGAGCGCCTCTCCGATGATAAAGCCGCTATGATATCATCCTATATGCATAGCTTCGCCGAAAGCGCCCAGGCTGTACTGGAGACCATGGCTGAGCTGGGCGAACGAAGCGTCGTGACCTTCACGACCTGGCCCGGGAGAGCGGAGGACGTCCGCATCATGATCGGCCTGACCGGGGACTACAACGGGGAAGCGGTATTTACATTTACCCGGGACATCGCTTTCTCCCTGATCCGGTCCCTGACGTCGTTGGAGCGGACGGAGATCGACGAGCTCACCTACTCCGCCTTGTCCGAAGTGGCGAATATCATCAGCGGCAACGCCTCCCAGCGTATATCCGCGGGCGGGAGGCACAGCGATATCAAGACGCCGAAAATCATCAAGGAGTTCGCCGGGGAGGATAACCGGAGCGGGTTTTATATGGACTCAGAAATAGGCCGGCTGGCGGTATCCGTGAACCTGATGTAGAGCGGGCCGGCGGCGAGGCAACGCGCGGGGGCGCGGATCGTTTGGCAAATTACGGATTAATGCGGACAATTCAAAACGCAGCGAAGTGAAAGAAGGAAGCAGATCAATGGCTACAAACGTCGTCTCGGATTTTTTCAAGAAACAGGGCATCGAGATCTCCTGGAACAGGATAGGCATCGGCGCCCTTGGCGCTATGGCCCACGGGTTATTTGCGTCCCTGCTCATCGGGACCATTATGAATACTTTGGGCACCCGGCTTGGGATACCGTTCCTGAACCAGATCGGCGGTTTCGCCACCTCCGTCGCCGGTGCGGCTATGGCCGTCTCCATCGGTTATGCCTTAAAGGCCCCGCCTTTCGTGCTCTACTCTCTGGTGGCGGTAGGGCAGGCGGCGAACGCTCTGGGCGGCGCGGGCGGGCCATTGGCTGTATTTTTCGTAGCCATAATCGCTGTCTTTGCCGGCAAACTGGTATCTAAGATGACCCCCATCGACCTGATCGTGACGCCCTTTGTGACCATTGCCATAGGCGTAAGCGCGGCGTATGTGCTGGCGCCGCCTATCGGCGCCATCGCCGCCGCCCTGGGGCGCGCCATCATGTGGGCGACGGAGATGCAGCCTTTCATCATGGGGATACTGGTGTCCGCCATCGTAGGCATCGTGCTTACCCTGCCCATCAGCTCGGCTGCCGTATGCGCGGCCCTGGGCCTTGTAGGGCTGGCGGGCGGCGCCGCCCTGGCGGGCTGCTGCGCCCATATGGTGGGCTTCGCGGTGGCTTCCTACCGGGACAACAAGATCGGCGGCCTCATGGCCCAGGGCCTGGGCACGTCCATGCTTCAGGTGCCTAACCTGATGAAGAAGCCCATACTCTGGATACCGGCGGTAGCCGCTTCCATCGTAAACGGGCCTGTGTCTACCGTCGTATTTAAGATGAAGCAAAACGGCCCGCCTATATCCTCCGGCATGGGGACTTCCGGGCTGGTGGGCCCTATCGGCGTCATCACGGGCTGGTTTGGCCCGTCGGAAGCCGCTGTAAACGCGGGGGAGGCGGTTTTCTCGCCGGGCTTCGCCGACTGGCTGGGGGTCGCCGCCGTTGCCGTCGTCATCCCTGCCGTGGTGGCGTGGGTCGTGGCTACGTTTATGCGCAAGCGGGGCCTGATCCTGGACGGCGACTTGAAGATCGACTGCTGACCAGCGGTTAAAGCAAGGCGCGGCACGGCGCGACAAGGCAGCGTCGCCACCGGAGACAGGCGCGGCACAGCGCGAAGTGGAAGCAGCGCCGCCAGTGGAGGCAGGCGCGGCACGGCGCGAAGCGGAAGCAGCGCCGCCATTGGAAGCAGGCGCGGCTCATCAGGGAAGGCAAAGGTATGGCAGCTCAACGGCAGAAACCGATAGCCGCAGTCATTATGGCTTCCGGCTTTTCCCGGCGCATGGGGCGCAATAAGCTGGCTCTGCGCTTGGACGGCGCCGACATAGAGGCGGCGCCCGCCGCTGCGCCAGGCCCCGGCGGCACGGTCATCGAGTACATGATGGACAAGGTCGCCCGCGTCGGTTACGAGCCCGTGATCGTTGTGTCCCAGTACGACCAGATACTGCTCTGGGCGGATGAAAGGGGCTTCTACCCCGTGATCAACCCCTACGCGGCCCAGGGAAAAAGCAGCTCGATCCGTATAAGTCTCTCGGTACTGGAGAAGCTCACCGCCAAAGGGAAATTCCGCCCCGCTTCGGGAATCATATTCTTTCCCGGAGACCAGATATTGCTTAGCGGGGAATTGTTGGAAGAATTAAAAATGGCTTTCCTCGC
The DNA here is from genome assembly GCA_009782505.1 of Clostridiales bacterium. Classification (GTDB taxonomy): domain Bacteria; phylum Bacillota; class Peptococcia; order DRI-13; family UBA5745; genus WRMS01. The sequence continues at coordinate 19,827 of WRIW01000033.1, read as the reverse complement.
CCGTCCCGACCGCATAGTTTTCCCCTCTTATGACGGCAAACCCGGCTCCCCCGCGACCTTCCCTGCCGATATGCTCCCCAGGCTGAAGAAGCTGGAAGGGGAGGAAGGCGGCATGGCGGCGGCGAAGGAGCAGCCGGACAGGATCCTCCTCGTACCGGCCGAGCCGGCATGGCAGGGGATGGACGTCGATACGATGGAAGACTGGGAAAGGGCCCGGGGTTTACTGGCCGAAAAGCCAACATTACACTTGTAAAGCCGGACAAAAACACGTACAATAATGGTGTTATCGACGGCGTGAATCCTGTTGATTGGAGATGGTTATGTCAGGCGGTAATCAGATTCGCAATGTGGCGATCATCGCCCATGTGGATCATGGCAAGACAACTCTGGTGGATAAGCTGCTGGCCCAGGCGGGAGAATTAAAATCCCACGGCTCTTTGACTGAACGAATCATGGATTCCAATGATCTGGAAAGAGAAAGAGGCATCACCATCCTGGCGAAAAACACGGCTATCGAGTACAGGGACTTTGTCATCAATATTGTGGACACCCCGGGCCATGCGGATTTTGGCGGCGAGGTGGAGCGGATCATGAAGATGGTCGACGGCGTGCTTCTGGTAGTGGACGCCTTTGAGGGTTGCATGCCCCAGACCAGATTTGTGCTGCGCAAAGCCATCGAGCAGGGATTGAAGCCCATCGTAGTAGTCAACAAGATGGACAGGGAAAACGCCCGGCCCGCCGAAGTCGTCGATGAAGTGCTGGACCTCCTCATCGACCTGGGGGTAGAGGACGACGACGAGCTGGATTTCCCCGTGGTCTACGCTTCCGCCACGGACGGCTGGTCCAGTACCCGGTATACGGAAGCCGGCAAGGACATGACCCCGGTCTACGAGAGCATCGTGCACTTCGTGCCCCCGCCCCGCACCGGGGAGGGGAGCGCCCAGTTTCAAGCCATGCTTCTGGACTACAACGACTATCTGGGCCGCATTGCCATCGGTAGGGTGACCCGGGGGTCCCTTAGGGCGGGCGCCATGGCGGAGATCGTCAAGCGCGACGGGTCCAGGGAGCAGGCAAGGATCACGAAGCTTTTTGGCTTCCGGGGCTTGGAGCGTATAGAGAAGGACGAGGTCGGCGCGGGGGATATCGCCGCGGTAGCCGGCTTAGGCAAGATCAATGTAGGCGAGACGGTAGGGGAGCCGGGAGAGACGGAAGCCCTGCCGCTGCTCGCCATCGACGAGCCCACTTTACAGATGAGCTTCATCGTGAATGACTCCCCCTTTGCCGGACGGGAAGGGGAGCCGGTGACGGCAAGGAAGCTGGCGGATCGCCTGGCGCGGGAGACGGAGACCGACGTAGCCCTCAGGGTGGAGGAGACGGACCGGCCGGAAGTATTCACCGTCAGCGGAAGGGGCGAGCTGCACCTGTCCATACTTATCGAGACCATGCGGCGGGAGGGGCTGGAGTTTCAGGTATCCATGCCCAGGGTCATCGACAGGGAGATCGACGGCGTGCGCTGCGAGCCTTTCGAGTATGTGGTAGCCGACGTGCCCGACGAAGCTGTGGGTACGGTGATGGAGAACCTGGGCGGCCGCAGGGGGGAGCTTCTGGGCATGGAAGCCAGGGCCGGCTGGACCAGGCTGGAGTACTCCGTACCCGCCCGGGGGCTGGTGGGGTTCCGGACGGAATTCCTTACGGATACCAGGGGCTATGGGTTGCTAAACCACAACTATGACGGATACAAACCCTGGAAGGGGGAGATCAGCCGGCGGCGCAGCGGGTCGCTCATCGCCTGGGAGACGGGTACCGCTAGGACCTATGGGCTCATCAATGTGGAGAGCAGGGGGATCCTGTTTATCCATCCCGGCGCAGAGGTCTACGAAGGCATGATCGTAGGGGAAAACAACAGGGATCAGGACCTGACGGTGAATGTCTGCAAAGAGAAGCAGGCTTCCAATATGAGGTCTTCCACCAAAGACGAGACGGTGAAGCTGAAAGTCCCCAGAGCCTTGAGCCTGGAGCAGTCCGTGGAGTTCATCGGCGACGACGAGCTGGTGGAGGTCACGCCAAAGTCCATACGCCTGCGGAAGCTGCTGCTGCGCAAGGCGGAGCGGGATAAGTACGACAAAGCCAGGCGGAACGCGGAGTAGCGGGCAGCAAAACGTATTGATGCGCAATCATGCCAAGGGGCGCCGAGCGGCGCGGAGAATCATGGACAGTATTTCGGTCAAGGCTTTTGCCAAGGTCAATATGCATCTTAAGGTCACCGGTAAGCGCCCCGACGGTTACCACGGGCTGGAGACATTATTTCGCGGGCTTGGCTTGTTTGATTCGTTGGTGTTGGAGAAAAGCGGCGGCGGCGTCAGCCTGGTTTGCGAGGGAGAAAGCCTCGCGGGGCTGCGCGAGCAGGCAAATCTCGCCTGGCAGGCGGCGGACATGTTACGCCGCGCTTATCCCGGCCGCGTGGGCGGCGTGGCGCTGCGGCTCATCAAGAGGATACCCGCTGGCGCGGGCTTGGGCGGGGGCAGCGCCGACGGGGCGGCGGTCCTGCTGGGGCTGGATAAGCTTTATAGCTTAGGGCTCGACAGGGAAACCTTGCGGGCGTATGCAGCCCGCTTAGGCTCCGACGTCCCCTTCTGCCTGGAGCCGCTTGGGGCGATAGGAAGGGGCAGGGGCGAGGAACTGGAGCCTATAGCCGCCGCGGAGACGGAGCTCGTCTTGTGGGTCGTGCTGGTCAAGCCGCCTTTCGCTATGTCGACAGGCGAGGTATACGCGAGATGGGAGCCCTTAGCCCGGGGCGATGGCAGCGCCGGGGAAGCCGGTAGCGCAGGGGACGCGCATGTGGGCGGGCTTCAGACGGCGGCGGGTGTAAGCAGGCTGGCTGAGCTGCGCAGGGGGCTGCGGGAGAGGAAACCGGCGCTGGTGTGGGATAATATGAGCAACGATCTGGAAGCGCCCGCCTTCTCCATAGAGAAGAGGTTGTATGATTACAAGAGCTTGATCGAGGAAGGGATCGCGGCGCTTCCCAGCCGCCTCAAGGGCAGCGGCGGCGCAGGAAGCCTGGCCGAATACGGCGGCCGCCTTGGTAAGGCCCTGCTGTCCGGCAGCGGATCCGCCTTCGCCGTCTACTTTACCGAAGAGGAACCGGCCCGCCTGTTGGCGGAAGTATTGGAGCCGGGCCTGAGCCGGATGGGGCGGGCCTTCATCACGGTGACGAGGACGCTGACGGCGGAGGATATAAGCGCGCGGTTCGGCGAAGCGAAGCCGTAAGTGTGATAGGCAGGAAGCGGGCAAAGCCATAAGCGAAATAGACGACAAGTCGCGAAGGATATTTCGTTTCTGACAAGGCAAGCGACGATAATCGCGAGGGAGCGTACTTCAAATGGTACGTGACCGAGCAGATTGAGGAAGCGGACGAAGTCAGAAGCGAAATAGACAAGCGAGAGGGGGCAGGAAAGGTTGGCGGATAACACACGGTCAAAACCACAAAGCGCGGCGGTAGGGGTGATCCTGGCAGCGGGCATGGGCACAAGGATGAAGTCCAAGCTGCCGAAGGTACTGCATCCGCTTTTAGGCGAGCCGATGATCGGCTACGCGGTACGGGCGTTGGAGCAGGCAGGCGTCTCCAAGGTATTGGCGGTGCTGGGCTATGGCGCCGACCAGGTGGAGAAAGCCATGGAAGGCAGGATACAGCCGGTCTATCAGAAAGAACAGCTGGGTACCGGGCACGCGCTGATGATGGCTTTACCCGAGCTCCTGAAGCAGGAAGGCGGAGACTGCCTGGTGATCAATGGCGATATGCCCCTGCTCACAGCCGGGACCTTAGCCGCGCTCAGGGATGAGCGGGCGAAGACGGGGGCCCAGGCAGCGGTGCTGACGGCGGTAGTGGGCGAACCGAAAGGATACGGGCGCATCATCCGGGAAGAAGGCAGCGTCGCGGCGATCGTGGAAGAAAAAGACGCGAACGATACCCAGCGCCAAATCAAAGAAATCAACGCGGGCGCGTATTGCTTCGATATCGGCTGGCTGGCGAAGGCGCTGAGGGAGCTGAGCCCGGCCAACGCCCAAGGCGAGTACTACCTTCCGGATGCTATCGCGTGGCTTGTCGGGCAAGGGCAGGTCGTGGCGGCGCTCCGGACGCCGGATCCGGAGGAGATACAAGGGATCAACGACAGGGTGCAGCTGGCCCATGCCCAGGATGACCTTCGACACAGGATACTGGAAGGCCATATGCTGGAAGGGGTCACCTTTGAGGAGCCGACGGCTACCATCGTGGGGCCCCTGGTAGAGATCGGAAGGGATACGGTGGTCGAGACGGGTTGCCAGCTGCTGGGCAAAACCGTGATCGGCGAGGGATGCGTCATCGGCCCCCGGAGCAGGATCATCGACAGCAGCATAGGCGATGGGACAGTAGCCAACCAGGCCCAGATCACGGAGTGCAAGGTGGGCAGGGACTGCGACATCGGGCCGTATACTTATATGCGCCCGGGCTGCGTGCTGGCGGATAATGTGAAAGCCGGCGCCTTCGTGGAGATGAAACTCGCGATCATCGCCGCGGGGGCGAAAGTGCCCCATCTCAGCTACATGGGAGACTGTACGGTGGGGGAGAAAGCCAATATAGGCGCGGGCACCATCACCTGCAACTATGACGGCGTAGTCAAGTCACAGACGACCATCGGCGCGGGCGCCTTTATCGGCAGCAATAGTAACCTGGTAGCCCCGGTGACGGTGGGGGACGGCGCTTATACCGCCGCGGGCTCCACGATTATCCAGGACGTACCCGCCAACTCCCTGGGGATTGCGCGGGGAAAACAATCGAATATCATCGACTGGAGACTCAGGGCGGGAAAGTAAATATTCGGGGGAGGGCGAAAGAATGGTCAGATATAAAAACATCAAGATATTTACCGGCAACGCCAATCCACAGCTTGCTTCGGAGATCACCGATTATCTGGGCATGGAGCTGAGCCACGCTACGGTCACCGCGTTTAGCGACGGGGAAATCAACCTGAGCATCGGGGAAAGCGTCCGGGGCGCCGATTGCTTTATCATTCAGCCTACCTGTACGCCTGTGCACAACAACCTGATGGAACTGCTCATCATGACCGACGCCTTGCGGCGGGCTTCGGCGAAGCGCATCACCGCCGTGCTGCCTTACTACGGTTATGCCAGGCAGGATAGGAAGGACAAAGCCAGGGATCCCATCACCGCGAAGCTGGTGGCAAATCTGCTGGTGGAAGCCGGGGCAGACCGTGTACTCACCGTAGACCTCCACGCCAGGCAGATACAGGGTTTCTTCGACATCCCCGTGGATCACCTCAACGCGGCGCATTTATTATCGGAATATATCAAGAACTCGATGAGCCTCGAAGATGTGATGGTGGTCTCGCCGGACATCGGAGGCGTGACCCGTGCCAGAAACCTTGCGGAGCTCCTTCAGGTGCCCCTGGCTATCGTCGACAAGCGCCGTACGCAGCCGAATGTGGCCGAGGTGATGCACCTCATCGGCGAAGTCGGCGGGAAAAAGGCCATCCTCATCGACGATATCGTAGATACTGGCGGATCGCTTTCGCTGGCAGGGGATAAGCTACTGGAGAAAGGCGCGAAGGAGGTCTACGCCTGCTGCACCCACGCGGTGCTCTCCGGCAAGGCGATCAGCACGCTGGAAGGCTCGGTGCTGAAGGAGCTGGTGGTGACCAATACGATACCCCTACCGGAGGAGAAGCGCATCGGCATGATCAAGATGATATCCATCGCGCCCCTGATCGGGGAAGCCATTATCCGCATCCATGAGGACATTAGCGTGAGCAAGCTTTTTGTATGATCGATAGAATTAAGTAGGTAGCTGTTACGATGAAGTTGATCTTTGGGCTGGGTAATCCAGGCGTCGAGTACGCCCGGACGAGGCACAACGCCGGCTTTATGACGGTAGACCGCTTAGCGGAGACGCTAAGCGCCGGGGGCGAGAAGAAACACGGCAAGGCGCTGGTCCGTACCGCGGACGCGGGGGCGGGCCGCCTGCTGCTGGCGAAACCCCAATCCTACATGAACCTCAGCGGCGACCCTTTGTGGGAGCTGATGGTTTTCTACAAAGACGGGATAGAGGACCTCATCGTCATCCACGACGACTTGGACATGCCCCTGGGCAGGCTGCGGTTCAAAAGCGGAGGCGGCACGGGAGGCCACAAGGGGCTGAAGTCCATCACCGCCAGGTTGGGGAGCGACCGGTATGACCGGCTGAAGATAGGGATAGGTCGCCCGCCGGCTTTCATGGCGACGGAAGACTACGTGCTCCAGCCTTTTTCCCCTGAGGAGAAAGCCATATTAGACGAAGTGCTTCGCACTGCGGTGAAGGGCATAGGTTGCTGGCTCGACGAGGGGATCGCCGTGGCTATGAACCGATACAACGCCGAAGATCTGCGCCCGCCGCCGCCCGCAGAAGAAGCGAAATAGGTAAGCGACGAAAAACACGAGGGAGCGTACTTCTGATGGTACGTGACCGAGCAGATTGAGGAAGCGGGCGAAGTCAGAAGCAAAATAGACAAGCAAGTCGCGAAGGATATTTTGTTTCTGACAAGGCAAGCGACGAAAATCACGAGGGAGCGTACTTCTGATGGTACGTGACCGAGCAGATTGAGGAAGCGGGCGAAGTCAGAAGCGAAATAGACAAGCGAGAAGGATGGGATATTGACGGACGGTATCTATAACCTCCAGGCGCACCTGAAGGATCAGACGGAATACAACTTCATCATCCAGCAAGCCGAAGAGAACAAATACAACCTCATCCACGGGGTATCCGGCGGTCAGCGGGGCTTCCTATGCGCGGCCATCGCCTCGAGCCTTGACCGGGACGTCCTATTTATCGCGGAAAACGCCCTGAAGACCCAGGAGATGATAGACGACCTGAGCTACTGGCTGCCGGGCTACCAGACGATGCTTTTCCCCGCTCTCGACATACTGGCCTTCGACGTGTTGGCGCAGAGCAAGGAGACGCGGTGGAAGCGACTCGAGGTCATCCAGGCGCTGCTGTTTGCCGAGGGGCCGGTGGCTATAGTCACCACGCTGGACGCCCTGCGCAAGACCATGCTGCCGAAGACGCAGCTGCTGGAACACTACCGCATGCTCGGCGTGGGGGATACGGTAGAGGTGGCGGAGCTTGCGGCATGGCTCATCGATCAAGGCTATGAGAGGGCGGAAAGGGTAGAGGAAAAAGGGCAGATCGCCATCAGGGGCGGCATACTGGACGTGTTCAGCCCCGGCGCCGTGAAGCCCTGGCGCCTTGAGTTCTTCGATGATGAGATCGACTCCATCCGGGTGTTTTCCCCGGAGACGCAGCGTTCTGTGGAGAAGGTCAAGAGCATCCTGCTCTCCCCCGCCAGCGAATGTGTATTTACCGAAGAGCAACGCCTGAAAATATCCGCCGGGCTTCAAAGGGAGAAGGCGGAACTCAAGAAGCGGGGGAAGCGTAAGGGCCGCGGCCAGGGGAAAGCGGCGGCCGCAGGCTACGGCAAGGCTGCAGCTATCGATGAAGCCGAAGCCGCCCTCCACAGCGACGCGGACATAAGCGGCGCCACTTTCCACAGCGACGCGGACATAAGCGGCGCCACTTTCCACAGCGACGCGGACACAAGCGGCGCCACTTTCCACAGCGAAACGGACATCAGCGGCGCCACTTTCCTCAGCAGCGCGGATACAGCCGGAGCCGCCGCCGGCGAAGGGGGCGACAGGGCTGACCAACTAGCCGAGATGATCGTCGAAAGCCCTTTTTTCCCCGGCCATGAGCAGCTCTTACCCTATGTCGGCGACGAAGCTTGTTTGATCACCGACTACTTCGGCAGGCCGGTGCTGCCGGTCATGGCGGAGCCTTCCAGGCAGAAGGAAGCCAGCCAGCTCTGGGAAAGGGAGTATAGTGAAATCTGCATGGACCTCCTGGAGAAAGGGCGCATATGCCCCGGGCAGATGCAGGCGTGGCTCTATATAGAAGACCTGGTCAGGAAGCTCGGGGAAAAAGGCTTCCTCTTCCTGGCCCTGCTGCCCAGGCGGCCAAGCTGGTTCGGCAGCATTAATACGATGGGGCTCACAGCGAAAAGCGTATCCCTGTTTCTGAAAAAAATACAGTTGTTGGCGGACGAGCTCATCGAATGGCGCCGGCAGCAGTACAACATGCTGATCCTGGTAGGGAGCAGGGAGCGCGGCGCAAGGCTGCGGGACAGCTTAAGGGATATGGGGCTGGAGAGCAGCTGGACCAAAGGGGACTACCGTCCGGCAAATGGCGGGATATACATCATGCAGGGGAAGATATCGGGGGGCTTCGACCTGCCCGGGCTCAAGCTGGCCGTGGTATCGGAGTATGAGCTGTACTACCAGCCTAAGAAGAAGTCCGCCAAGAAGATATTCCGGGAGGGGGGCAAGCCCTTCTATCTGGACGACCTGAAGCCCGGGGACTATATCGTTCATATCAACTATGGCATAGGCAAGTACCAGGGCATAGAGAACATCACCGTCAACGACGCCCAGAGAGATTATCTGGTGATCAACTACAGCGGCACCGACCGTCTGTACGTACCTACGGATCAGGCGGAGCTGCTGCAGAAGTATACCGGCCAGGAAGGGACGAAGCCAAAGATATCCAGGCTCGGAGGCAGCGAATGGGGCAAAGCGAAGGCGAAGACCAGAAAAGCCGTGGACGATATGGCCGAAGACCTGCTGGAGCTCTACGCGGCGCGGGAAGCGCTGCCGGGTTATGCTTACGGGGAAGATACCGTATGGCAAAAAGAATTCGAGGAGACCTTCCCCTTCGAGGAGACGCCGGATCAGTTACGCTCCATCGAAGAGGTCAAGGTGGACATGGAGAAGTCAAGGCCCATGGACCGGCTCCTTTGCGGCGACGTGGGTTACGGCAAGACCGAAGTGGCCATGCGGGCGGCATTCAAAGCCGCGGCGGCAGGAAGGCAGGTAGCTATACTGGTGCCGACTACGGTGCTTGCCCAGCAGCACTACGCCACCTTCCGGGAGCGACTGGAAGGCTTCGCCATCGAAGTGGCTGTGCTCAACCGTTTCCGCAGCCCCGGGGAACAAAAGGACACCCTAAAGCGTCTAAGTCAGGGAAGGGTGGATATACTCATCGGCACCCACCGCATCCTCTCGGCGGACGTGAAATTCAAGAACCTGGGCCTGCTGGTGGTGGATGAGGAGCAGCGCTTCGGCGTAGGGCATAAGGAGAAGATCAAGAAGCTGAAGCAGACGGTGGATGTGCTCACCCTCACCGCCACGCCCATCCCAAGGACGCTGCATATGGCCATGTCCGGCCTGCGCGACCTGAGCGTGATCGAGACGGCGCCCGAAGACCGCTACCCTGTGCAGACTTATGTGGTGGAGCACTCGGCGCCCTTGATCCGGGAAGCCATCATGAGGGAGCTGGGCCGCGGGGGGCAGGTGTATTATGTCCACAACCGCATCGAGGACATCGACCGGGTACGGGAAAATGTCGCGGCGATGGCGCCGGAAGCCCAGGTAGCCTCCGCCCATGGCAGGATGACGGAGGCCGTGCTGGAGCGTACCATGGTGGACTTCCTGGAAGGCAGGACCGACGTGCTCGTTTGCACCACCATCATCGAGTCCGGCCTGGACATCGGCAACGCGAATACCGTGATCATCGACAATGCCGACCGCCTGGGGCTGGCGCAGCTATATCAGATACGCGGGCGCGTGGGGCGCTCAAACCGGGTCGCCTACGCATACCTTACCTATACTAAGGAGCGTACCGTGACGGAGGTGGCGGAGAAGCGTATGTCCGCCATACGGGAGTTCACCGAGCTTGGGGCGGGATACAAGATCGCCATGCGGGACCTGGAGATCAGGGGCGCGGGCAACCTACTCGGAGCGGAGCAGCATGGGCAGATCGCCGCCGTAGGCTTTGATTTATACTGCCGGATGCTCAACGACGCCATGCGCAAGAAGCGCCTGGAGAGGGAGACCGGCCAACCCCAGCCGGATACCCCGGACGACGAGCTGGAGACCGTGACCATAGACCTGAAGGTGAAGGCGTACATCCCGGCGGAGTACATCGACGACGAAAGCGCGAAAATCGATTTTTATCAGCGGATAAACTGCGCGACGAACGCCGAGGACATCGGGGATCTGAGGGAGGAGATGACCGACCGCTTCGGCGACCTGCCTGCCCCCCTGGAAAACTTGTTGGCCATAGGGTTGATCAAAACCGAGGCGAAGCGGGCGAAGATCGCCGGCGTCATACAGGAGCAGGATCAAATCAGGATCACCATGGCCCCGGACCACAGCTTACAAAGCGCCGAGCTCATCGAGCTGGTAAAGAGGTTCAACCGGAAGATATCCTTCCAGGCTGCCGAAAAGCTGGAGATCCTCATCAAGCCCGGCAGGAATGAAGCTCAGGACATGATCGGGTATTTGTCAAAGGTGATGGAAAGCCTGCTAAACCTGGAGCCGCAGCAGGAGAAGGCGCGGATCGCCCGGGCCTGACGGGAAAGAAGAGTTTATCGGCGATAGGCACTTGTAAATCACGACCGGCTTTTGATATACTGTAGTCTATTGATAAAATGAAGTAATCACGATGGGAGATATAGCATGAATAAGGCAAAACGGGTACTGACGGCACTGGGTATCATCGTATTGATCACAGCCCTGCTGGCGGCTTGCGGAGGGGCTAAGCAGCCCAGGACCATAGGCGGCATTTCCTTGGGCGAGCACAAGGTGATCGCCACGGTCAACGGAGAGAGCATCTATGAAGACGTCTACATGGAATGGTATCTGGAAACCATGTCGCTGAGCCTTGGCCTTGATATGTCCGCAGAGCAGGACGAGCAGGTGGCTTCTTTTCTTGAGGAGTATAAGTACAGCTACCTGGTGGGCTACGCCGAGCAGATAGCTCTGCTGCAGCAGGCGAAAAACAGGGAGATCGCCGCCACGGAGCAGGAAGTGCAGGAGTACATATCTCAAATCATGATGATGTACCAGGCGGACGCGGAGTACTTCGCCGCCCTCCTGGCTATGTGGGGCTTCACCGACGATACCTTCCACCAGTACCTGCATGACCAGATCACGCTCCAGCAGCTATACACGAGCATCACGGACAATGTGGCGCAATCGGATATGTCGCCCAGGGAGTACTATGACGCTTTTCCGGAAGAGTTCGAGATCGGGGAGACCCGGGTAGTCCGCCATATCCTTGTGGAAGCCGTGGAGGACAGGGAAGAGGTCCTCGCCCTGCTTAATGACGGCGCTGATTTTGACGAGCTCGTGGCGATATGGAGCACGGATCCCGGCGCGGAGATCAACGGCGGCTCATATGGACCGTTCAACTCAGCGGGGATGCTTGTTGACGGGAGCGGTTCCCTAGTAGAGCCCTTCACGGACGCCGCCTTCGCTCTGGAGAATGTGGGCGACTTCACCCAGGAGCCCGCGGAGTCGGAGTTTGGGTTCCACATCATTATCCTGGATGATATCATCGACAACTATTCGATGCCCTTCGACGAGATCGAGGAAGACATAGCCGCTCATCTGCTCAGCGAGGCGAAGGATAACTATTTCAACGAGTATTACAATACGGTAATGGAGTCGGCGGTGATCACCTATGCCGACGGCGTCCCGACTTATTAAGCAGGGGGGATAATCAACGTGGGGAAATGGGCCTGGTGTATTCCGGCGCTTATATGCGCGGCGCTCATCGCGGCGCCTGTGCCTGCCTACGCCCAGGACGGAGGCGCGGACGAGGATTTGCCGGACGGCAATCCTGCTGCCCATGAGTCGGCCCTGCCCGGCTCCGGGGGCGAAGGGGACGAAGCCGATGGCATTCGGCTGTATCTGGACGGCACGGAGATTTTCCTCACCGACCCGATACAAAACAGACAGGGCAGGACATATCTGCCCCTGAGGTCTTTCTGCGAGCTGCTGGGCGCCGAGGTCGTCTGGCGGCAGGACCTCAACTCGGTCAGCGTGATCCGGGGCAGGAAGGAAGCCGTGTTTGGGGTGAACTCGGGGTTCTATACGGTGAACGGGCTTGTTAATCATATGGCGGACGCCACATTGTACCTGGACGACGCGATCAACCGCGCATATATCCCCATACGCTACGGAGCAGAGACCTTCGGCTTCGTAGCGGAATGGGTCGACGAAGGCGAGCCGGGGCGGGTCTATGTTCACAGCACCGCCGCCTCTTCCGGGGAGATCACGGACAATGAGATCAGCATAGCCGGGAAGATGGTCTGGCTGGGCCAGACTGAGGACGAGCTGACCCAGAGCATGGGGTACCCCAACCGGATAGACGAGTCCGCCTACGGGCTGCAGTGGTTCATCTACAACCGGAACTATAAAGAGTTCATCATGGTGGGCGTGAAAAACCGCAGGGTCGCCGGCTTCTTCTGCAACTGCGCGTCCATGGGCCTGAAAGACGAATTAGGCTGGGGCGCGGGCAAGCAGGATGTGGAGGCGGCGGGCTTTAGCAAGGAAACCATGGATTTCTGGTACGACCCTTTCGCGGAAGACAGGTTATATGCCGTGTTCTGCATGGCGGACTACCCCGGCGCGGCGGAGCAGCAGGCTGCCTTTGATTTAAACCAGGAGCTCCTCCTCCGGGCTTATGAGATGGAGTGCTTCGACGTCACCAACGCTTTCCGATTGGCAAATGCCCAGCCGGAAGTGCTGTACAGCACCTATGCCGCCAAAGTCGCCCTCGCCTACGCGAAGGAGATGGCGGATGGAAACTTCCTGGATCACTTCAGCCCGGACGGCAGGAACCCTATGGACAGGTTCGAAGCCCAGGGGATATACGCCGCCGTGGTGCTGGAGAACCTGGCGGGGGGATACGGGGACGCCATGCACGCCTTCAGGGGCTGGGTGGAGTCTGAGAGCCATCGCCAGGGCATGCTGGAGGAAAACCAATACCTGGGCGTGGGCGCGTACTATAAGCAGGCCAGCCGCTACCGCTATTATTTCGTACAGGAGTTCTATAGTATGAGTTGAATGTATACAATGCCGGAAGCGGGCTAACTCCTTTTTAATCGATGGAGTCATTGTTATAATGATTCCATTGATTTTTTATTTATGAGGAGGAGCGGTTATGAGCGCGAAGATAAAAAACGCCCATCTGGCGGAGGTCTATGAGGAAGTATTAACGAGAAACCCGGGGGAGCCGGAGTTTCAGCAAGCGGTGTATGAGGTGCTGGAGTCCTTGGCGCCGGTAGCCGACAAGCGCCAGGACATGGTACAGGCGGGGGTATTTAAGCGGCTGGTGGAGCCGGAGCGGGTCATCATATTTCGGGTGCCTTGGGTAGACAGCGCCGGCGTCATGCAGATCAACCGCGGGTTCCGTGTGCAGTTCAACAGCGCCATCGGCCCGTACAAAGGCGGCCTGCGGTTCCATCCTTCCGTGAACGCTTCCATCATCAAGTTCCTCGGCTTCGAGCAGACGTTCAAAAACTGTCTGACCACGCTGCCTATGGGCGGCGGCAAAGGCGGCTGCGACTTCGACCCCAAGGGCAAGTCCGACGCCGAGGTGATGTGGTTCTGCCAGAGCTTCATGACGGAGCTGTACAGGCACATCGGCCAGTTTACAGACAGCCCTGCCGGCGATATCGGCGTAGGCGCACGGGAGATCGGCTTCCTGCACGGGCAGTATAAACGCATCGCCAACGAAGTGACCGGGGCCATGACGGGCAAGGGCATCCCCTACGGCGGCTCCCTGGGCCGTACTTCCGCCACCGGGTACGGGCTCTGCTACATAGCCGCCCACGCCCTGGCGGCGAAGAAGCAGGACTTCAAAGGCAAGACCGTAGTCATCTCCGGCTCGGGCAACGTGGCCATCTACGCCTGCGAGAAGGCCCAGGAGCTGGGGGCGAAGGTGGTGGCGATGAGCGATTCAAATGGTTATGTCTACGACGAGAAAGGCATAGACCTGAAGCTGGTCAAGGAGATCAAAGAAGGCAGGCGGGGCAGGATAGCCGAGTACGCCGAGGCGAAGAAAGGCGCGACCTATAAGGCGGACTGCACGGATATCTGGAGCATCCCCTGCGATATCGCTCTGCCCAGCGCCACGCAGAACGAGATCACGGAGAAGGACGCGAAGCTGCTGGTGAGCAACGGCTGCAAGTGCCTGGCCGAAGGCTCCAATATGTCTTCCACGGCGGATGCTGTGGCCTACCTGGTGGGCGCCGATATCATCTACGTACCCGCCAAGGCTGCCAACGCCGGGGGCGTGTCGGTATCCGGCCTTGAGATGACCCAGAACTCCACCCGCCTGCCCTGGACGGCAGAGGAAGTGGACGCCAGGCTTCAGAAGATCATGCTGGACATCTACAACAACATCGACGCAGCCGCCAAGGCATACGGCATGGAAGGCAACTTCGTAGCCGGGGCAAATATCGCGGGCTTCCTGAAGGTGGGCGAATCCATGATGGCCCAAGGCGCCGTATAGAGGCGGATAGACGCGCCCAGGCACTCGCCATTATCTTGATAAGACAGAACTGAGCAATGAGGATAACAAAAAACACCGGGGTGGCTGAGGTTAGTGTTACTAGCCAGCTTACCCGGTGTTTTCGCGTATGCGTTTATCTGCAACCTTAGCGCAGCAGGGGATAACCGCTCCCGCTGCTCTTCAGCTTGAAGCGCCCGATGAGCTCGGTGAGCATGTCGGACTGGCCGCTCAGCTCCTCGGACGCCGCGGCGCTTTCCTCAGCCGTGGCGCTGTTTTGCTGCACCACCTGCGCCACCTGGTCGATGCCGGTATTCACGCGCTGTATATTTACCGTCTGCTCCTCAGAGGAGCCGGCGATCTCGCCCGCGATCTGGCTGCTTTCATTGATACCGGATACGATCTCCGCCAGGCTCGCGGCCGTCTCAGAAGCGATGCGGGCGCCCAGCTCGGCCTTCTCGATGGAGTTGCTGATCATGGCGCCGGTATCCTTAGCGGCGTCGGCGCTCTTTGCCGCCAGGTTTCGCACTTCTTCGGCGACTACGGCGAAGCCTTTGCCGGCGGCGCCGGCCCGGGCAGCCTCGACTGCGGCATTGAGGGCGAGTATATTCGTCTGAAAGGCGATGTCGTCGATGACTTTGATGACTTTGCCAATATCCTGGCTGGCTTGGTTGATATCCCTTACAGCTTCCATCATATCGTCCATCTGCCGGTTGCCCTTCTCCGCGTCGCTCTTGATGGTGTTGGCAAGCTCGGCGGCGCGCCCGGCGAGCTCAGAGTTGGCAATGGTCTTCCTGGATATATCGGATATGGTGTCGGAAAGCTCTACCACGGTGGCGGCTTGCTGGGTCGAGCCCTGGGCGAGGGACTGGGCGCTGTCGGCTATCTGCTTGGAGCCCATGGCCACCTGCACGGTAGCGGTGCTGATCTGGCTCAGCATGGCGTTGGTGACCTCAAGCATATGATTGATGGCAAGGCTCATGGTGTCGTTGTCGGAGCGGACGTCTACAGTCATGGAGTAGTCCCCCCGGGCTATGGATTCCATGACCTCCGCTTGGCTACGGATCGAGTCCGAGAGCTTACGGATGCTGCGCTTCAGGTCTCCGATCTCGTCATTCATTGGTTCGGAGGCGGAGGCGTCCGCAAAGGTGTCTCCCAGGGAGAGTAGGCGTATGCGCTCAGATATGTGCTGTATGGGCCGGATGATGATGGTGCTGAGGCTCCTGGAGAGGATGAGCAGCCCGACGATCATGATCAATAAGCTTGTGCCAAAGAGGATGAAGTAAGCGTTGCGCCTGCTGACTTCCACCTCGGCGATGAAGATGTCCGTGTCCTCGAAATAGTTCCCGGTACTGATGTACCAGCCGTAGGGCTCGAATTTCTCCGTGTAGCCGCGCTTCTTATGGGAGCCGCTCTCGTCGCCCGGCTTGCCGAAGTAGAAGTCCGAGTAGCCGCCACCCTTATTGCCCAGCTCGATGAATTTCTGTATGAAGTATGTGCCTTCCTGGTCCTGGGCGTTCCAGCGCATAGCGCCCTCGTTAGCGGGGTTGTAGTGGACGATGCACAGCCCGTCCGCCATGTCCGCCCAGAAGTAGCCGTCGTCTTTCTTGTCGGGGGTGCTGTTGTATCTGGCGTCCCGGACGATCCTCTTCGCGGTCTCCATCGCTGCGTCTTCGGATACGAAGCCGTCCAGATACTGCTGGTGATTTTCCTTCAGCGCGCCGATCACCGTCTCCACCGCCACCCGCGTCACCGTGTCGAATCCTTCTTCCGTAGCGGCGATGATCTGGTCGAAGGCGACATTCAGCTCGATCAAGGCAAGGGTAGACAGGACGATGATGATAGCCGCCATCAGGACGCCGATGGGGATGAGGGTCTTGCGCCTCAGCCCGGACCGGGACAGGGAGAGATTGCTGCTGGGCGTACTCATACGAATCCATCCTTTTTCTTTAGATTTGTCCATTCTATAATGAATTATACTACAAAAAAACTGCATTGAATAAGATTATTTTATTACTTCAGCCTGCTTGCATTTCGGATTCATTCTACCCCCGGGCGGCATACGTCTTGACGTCATGCCGGTCTTATTTAAGTTACAATTTGGTTTCAAACAGGTTTCATAAAAAGGTGCAAAAATGGCTTCCCACTGCCGTTTCATGGCTGAAGCCGTTTATTCTGTATCCGAATCGTAACTTTTTTGTAAATTTTCATTTTTTCAAT
Source organism: Clostridiales bacterium (assembly GCA_009782505.1). GTDB lineage: Bacteria > Bacillota > Peptococcia > DRI-13 > UBA5745 > WRMS01. Next base: position 3,167 of record WRIW01000033.1, on the reverse strand, counting down.
ATCATTTGAAACAGGCCGGATACTTTACCTATTGAAAATACGGAATGGTAATACTATCATTAAAGTAAGCAATTATTTTTACCGGCTGTCATTATGCCCCGACAGCCGTGCATCTGTCCTTATTTATACGATGATGTGCCGCCCCCGCGGCAAGATGGAGGTATTTATAAGAAAGAAACCTACCAAAATTTTCGCGCTTATCCTTACGACCCTCATGTTATTGTCCATTACAACGATACCTGTGTCGGCTAACTACACAGATAAGAACTTTGGGCCCGGGACGGACTATACCAAAGAGCTTAAGGGAGTTGACCAGTATTCGGAAACTCCTTAACAACCGGCGATAGTTGTACTTGGGGATACTGATGGCCCTTGGGTTTTCTGGCATTTTATAAACAATACCGGCGACGGCACATTAGTTAATATTGCTTTTTTAGATTCAAATGGCAATGAAGTATGGGTATACAATGTTGAGGCGTATAAACAAGGCCAGCATTACGGGGTAGTAACACCACCTGATTGGAAATTGAATGACGCGTACTACAATGGTTATGAAGGATCCTCAGGTGCGAGTAAGCGTTTCAATCTGAGCCACACCGAGTTGTTCAATACAAAGGCAAACGATACGATTACAGTTCCCAGGGGTTACCTTAGAATGAGTAAAAGTATTGCGGAATATCTCGAGGGAGAATTAATTACCAGTGAAATGCCCGCTCTTGACGTCGGAGAATTCACAATAACACTGACCAGCGTAGACGGCGGTTACAGTGTAAGTATTCCTTTACGCGCACCGGATTATTTCTTCTCACAATTCATCCGCTCAGGGAAATATTGGGTTAATGAAACGCCGGATGTTGACTTAACTCGTGTCCTATTTAATGGCGTTAACGTAGAAAAAACTGGAGGACGTTATCAGATAGAACTAAAAACTGACGGAGGGAATCTGACTATTGAAAACAAAGCAAAAGAAAGCTCTGTAGATGATAAAGAATACGGTAAAGCAACTGTTGCGAAACAGGTCAATGGAAGTGATATTAAGCCTGGAGACGGCGTATTTACTGTCCGGCTTAGCTCTACAGAAGCTTTATACGGAGAGTATCCAAAGTATTCTTTTTTCCTGGACTCACTTGTACAAGAAATGGAAAGACAGATACCGATTGGGACATATCGGATAGAAGAGGAACCACGAGCTGGATTTGAGCAGAAACTTGTCGAAGTAAAAATCATGAATGGAACTGAAGATGTTTCCGGGGACCAATATGTAGGCGGTGTGCTCACGATAAAACAAGACGATGAAATTAATATACTTGTGAATAACGAAACCGAGCCGGCAAAAATATCATTGAAAAAATATATCAATAACAGTGCCGCTACCGGGTCGTCGTCCGGCGGTAAAGCATTTACAGTGACCTTGACGCCCTCTGGTACAACTACCGTAAAATATCCCTTTGAGATGAACAGCGGTAATAACTGGACAATTAATGAATATAAGATAGATCCCGGACAATATACAATTAATGAAATCAATAATCCTGAAGGTTTCAGGCTGGCGAGTTTCCGTATCGATGGGAAACAGGTCGCAAACGGCGGCAGTATCTCGGTGAAAAACGGAGATAAAATTTCTGTCGACGTGAACAACACCACAAGCCAAGTGATTGAGATACATAAGACGGTCAATGGCATTACGCCGGCTACCGGTTCCTTTGAGGTAAGATTGACCAGGGTCGGGTCAGGTAGTCCTTCAACTTATACCTTTACCCTTACCAATAAAAATCAATTTTCTGCCGAGCTTGAGGTCACTGAAGGCACCTATACGATTCAGGAGAGGAATATCCCCAGCGGTTACTGGTTCGATGGATTTTATATTGATAAAAACGACGGTACAGAAGAGCTGCTTTCCGGTAATACCATAACCGTCGGGCCAAAACAGGACATAAGCTTAAGGGTGAACAATGTTACTTCAACTGTTGAGGTGCAGAAATATGTCGATGGCGCACGGCCAACGACAAACCTGAGCGGCTTCATCGTTACCCTGACTAAACTTGGGTCAAGCAGTCCGGCATATACATTTAACCTACAATACAATTCCGACATAAGTAAACGATATATAAATCGGATGAATGTTGAGCCCGGGGACTATAGGATAAATGAAACTAGCATCCCGAAAGACTATCAATTCGATAGTTTCCTTCTAATTGATAGTGAAGGTGCAGAAAAGCGTTATGCAAACGGTGACATAATTACTATCCAGCCAGGCGATAGCTTGACGGCATTGACGAATAATTCTAATATCACGATTCCAAAAGAGCAGAGGGCGGATGTCAAAATCAGAAAAGTCATTGACGGAGTATTCGCTTCGGCAGTGACCGTAGGAAGCCGGGCGTTCACTGTGGATATGATAAGCAATACACCTGGAGGCCCATCCTATACATTCAATTTAAACAACGCGAATAATTGGATTGATAACATTCAAACGGTGACGCCCGGGACATACACGCTTAGCGAAAGGAGCGCCAGCGGTTTCCAATTCGTTTCGTTCCTGAAAAACGGGGTTGTTATTCCTGGCAATCGAATTGACCTCAATGGCGGGGACGCCATAGAGATGTATGTTAATAATACTCCGACGGCGCCGGTGACGACAGGGGCGTCATCCATAGAAATCAGGAAAACGATTGACGGGCAGCCGGCTACCGCTGAGAACACGCGTAACAGAACATTTACGATAGACTTGACGAGTACGGCGGTCGGGGGTAAGACCTATACGTTTACGCTAAACGGCGCCGACCACTGGACGGATGAAAAGAACCTGGATCCCGGTGAATATACGTTGAGGGAACGAAATGTCAGTGGTTTTAAATTAGTATCCTTCGTCAATCAAGGTCAGGTACTGGTTGATAATATTGTCAATATTGGGAGCGGAGATTCACTTGAGATTATCGTGGATAATACGCCTGCTCCCACCGGCGGCGAGCCGCCAGACGATGGCGGTTATGGAGGCGGCGGCGAACCGCCTCCGCCTCCACCACCCCCGGGCGGCGGTGAGACGACGACCAAGGAAGGCGACGACGATGATGACGCTGATGCTGACTCGGACGCTGACGCCGATGGAGATGGTGACGGCGGTGGTGACGGCGACGGCGATGGAGAGGGTGACGGCGAGGGTGACG
>WRIW01000032.1 GCA_009782505.1 Clostridiales bacterium | reverse complement strand
GGCTATGGGGATCTGCCAGACTGTGCTGGCAGCCGATCTGCGCCTCGACCTGGCCGAGCTTGTGATGCAGGCGCTGAGCCAGTATACGCACATTCTGGCGGATGAGGACGCCGCGGAAGAAGTATTTGTGCGGATCATGGACTTCTTCGACGCGCGCGTACGCGGCATCCTCGGCGACGAAGGCCACCGCTACGACGTGGTGGACTGCGCCACTGGTGTAGCCTATGTATATATCCAGGACGTCATAGAGCGGGCAAAGGCGGTAAGCGGGCTCAGGGGGCAGGCTGGCTTCCAGAGCCTGCTGGCGGGCTTCACCCGGGCAAATAACCTGGTGAAGAAAAACGAAGGCGCGAGGATAGATCCCTCGAGATTCTCCGAAGAAGCGGAGATGGCCCTTCACGCCCGGATACTGGCGACGCAAAACGCCATTGCCGGCGTTATTGAAGAAGAAGGGATGCCCGGCGCGATCCGTGCCCTGGCTAATCTCGCGGGGCCGGTAAACGATTTCTTCGACGCGGTCATGGTCATGGCGGAGGACCCGGACGTGCAGGCGTCGCGGCTTGGCCTTCTGCAAGCCGTGGTGGATCTGACCCGCCTGGCGGGCGACCTGAGCAAGCTTCAGGAGGGTTGAGTAGTGGCGATAACAAAGGATACGATACGACAAATCGCCGGGCTGGCGAAGATAGGCCTGACGGATGAAGAAGCGGAGCGCTTCGCCCGGGATTTGAGCAAAATCGATACCTTCGTCGGCCAGGTCGCGAAGCTGGAGACGGAGGGCGTGGCGCCCGCTACCCATTCCGTGCAGATGAAGAGCGTATACCGGGACGACGTCATGATCCCTTCCCTACCCAGGGAAGAGCTTCTGGCCAACGCGCCCGAGCATGACGGCTCAGGGTTTCTGACGCCGAAAGTACTGGACGAAGGATGAAACGAGGCACTCTATGAACGAAACGCAAAAACAAGAACTGGCTTCCTTATCCCTGGCCGGGGTAGCCGCCCTCCTTGAGAAAAGGGAAGTCAGCAGCGGCGAGGTCACCGGCCTCATGCTGGAGCGGATACGGGAAAGCAAGAACAATGCGTATATCTGCGTCAACGACGGGGAAGACGGCGGCGCCCTGAAAGCGGCTGCCGAGGCGGATAGCCGCCGGCGGGAGGGGAAGTCCCTCGGCCCCCTTGACGGCGTACCCATGGCCCTGAAGGACGACTTCTGCATCAGAGGGATGAAGACCACATGCGCCTCCCGAACCCTGGAAAACTTCATCCCGCCCTATACGGCGACGGTGGCGGAAAAGCTGGAAAGCGCCGGCGCCATACTTCTGGGTAAGCTGAACATGGATGAGTTCTCGGCGGGAAACGCCACGGACACATCCATCTTCGGCGCTACGAGGAACCCGCGAAAGCCGGAACACGTAGCGGGGGGGTCCTCCGGCGGCTCCGCGGCGGCGGTGGCGGAGGACACGGCATACTTCGCCATAGGCACGGACGCGGGGGGGGCGGTGAGGCAGCCCGCGGCATTCTGCGGCGTGGTGGGGATGAAGCCCACCTACGGCCGGGTATCCCGCTACGGCTTTGTCCACTATGCTTCATCCTTCGACCAGGCGGGACCGTTGAGTAAGACGGTGGAGGACTGCGCCCTTGCTTTGTCGGCCATCGCCGGGTTTGACCCCAGGGACGCCTGCTCGCTGCACGACCCAGTGCCGGATTATCACGCGGGCTTGAGGGGCGCCGAAGAGTTTAAAAGCTTCCGTATCGGCATACCGAAGGAGTATATGGGAAGCCAGATCCGGGACGACGTCCGGCAAAACCTGACTGAGCTTGCTGCCCGGCTTCAGGACGCGGGGGCGCTGGTAGAGGAGTGCTCGCTGCCAAACGCGAAGTACGCTTCAAGCGCCCATTATGTCATTTCCTCAGCGGAATTCAACAGCAACATGGCCCGCTACGACGGCGTGAAGTTCGGCTACCGGGCGAAGGGTTATGAAAGCTATGAAGACATGCTGCTGAGGACCCGGGGCGAAGGTTTCGGCGACGAGGTCAAGAGGAGGATACTTTTCGGGATATACTCCCTCAGCGGCGGGCGCTTCAATGACTACTATCTGCAGGCGCAAAAGGCAAGGACCATGATCATCGAAGACTACAGGCAGGCATTCTGCAGGTACGACCTTTTGCTCACCCCTGCCGCCCCCGTCACCGCCTGGCCGCTGGGTACCGCTTTCCCGGATCCCGCCCAGGCTTATATGATGGATATGTGCGCCGTCCCGGCTAATCTGGCGGGCATACCGGCCATAAGCGTGCCCTGGGGGGCGGACAAAGCCGGCCTGCCTATGGGCGTGCAGGTGATGGCGCCCGCCCTTTGCGACGACCTCGTCCTGCATGCCGCCCGTGGCATCGAAGAATTAAGGGAGGTGCGCGCTCATGGCTGAAGCAAACACTGCTGCTGCCGCATCTGAGTATAAAGCGGTCATCGGGCTGGAAGTTCACGCCGAGCTTGCCACGGACAGTAAGATATATTGCGGCTGCTCCACCACCTTTGGCGGGGAAGAGAACTCCCATGTCTGCCCGGGCTGCCTGGGGATGCCTGGGACGCTGCCGTTATTGAACCGCAAAGCCGTGGAGTATTGCGTGAAAGCGGGTCTGGCTTTAAACTGCAAGATCAATCCCTTCTCCCGGCAGGATAGGAAGCATTACTTCTACCCGGACTTGCCGAAAGGCTTTCAGGTCTCACAGCTGGATCTGCCCGTCTGCCAAAACGGCTGGCTGGAAATCAAATCCGGCGATGGAGTCAAGCGGGTGGGCATCAACCGTATACATATCGAGGAAGACGCCGGAAAGCTGATCCATGGCGCCGCCGACACAAAGATCGACTGCAACCGCGGGGCTACGGGGCTCATCGAAATCGTATCGGAGCCGGACATGTCAAGCCCGGAAGACGTATACGCGTACATGGAGGCCCTTCGTGAAATCCTCCTCTACACCGGCGTATCCAACTGCAAGATGGAGGAAGGGTCGCTGCGCTGTGATATCAACATCTCCATCCATAAGGACGGCGAACCATACGGCGTGAGGACGGAGATGAAGAATCTAAACTCCCTTTCCGCGGCGAAAGCGGCGACGGCGTATGAAATCAAAAGGCAGGAAAAGGTATTGAGAGAAGGGGGCGTGCTCTTCCAGGCGACCCTCCGCTGGGACGACGACAAAGGTTTAAACTATGTGATGCGGGTGAAGGAACACGCGGATGAATACTACTATTTCCCCGAGCCGGACATCATGCCCATCGTCGTCACACCGGAAGAGATCAGGCTTATCCGGGATACGCTTCCCGAGATGCCGAAAGCGCGAAGGGAACGCTACCGGGAGCGGTACGGCTTATCGGAATATGACGCCGGGATACTCACTGTAAACAAAGCCCTCAGCGATCTCTTTGACCAGGCGGCCGGGGCCGGCGCGCCGGCGAAGACCTGCGCGAATCTCATCATGGGGGACGTCGCCCGGCTCCTGGGCGAAAAGGGGCTACCCCCCGAGCAGGCGCCATTCGACGGCAGCGCTTTAGCGGAACTGGCAAACCTGGTGGGCGAAGGGGCTATCAGCAGCTCCGCTGCGTCGAAAGTGACGGAGATGCTTTTTGAACCCGTCTACGCGGGCAAATCGCCCAAGGCCATCGTCGAAGAGATGGATCTGGGGCAGGTCAGCGACGAATCCGCGCTCCGGGAGATGTGTCGGCAGGTCGTAGCGGACAACCCTAAGATCGCCGCGGACTACCGGGGGGGAAAGAAGCAGGCGATATCGGCCTTAGTGGGCCAGGTGATGAAAGCCTCCCAGGGCAAAGCCAACCCCGGCATGGTCAACCGGCTCCTGCAGGAGCTTCTACAGCCGTGAGCGTTATCGCTGTCATCGGCGCCGGCAGCTGGGGCACAGGCCTTGGCGTGAGCCTGGGCGCGAAGGAGCACGACCTGCGCTTGTGGGGCATCCATGAGGATGAGCTGAGGGACATGGGCGAACGCCGTGAAAATATACGCTACTTGCCCGGCGTGCCGCTGCCGCCCAGCCTGCGTTTATCCCTATCCCGGGAGGAGGCCCTGGAAGGGGCTGAGATCGTGGTTTTTGCCGCGCCTTCCCAGCAGTTCCGAAGCGCCCTGACGGAGGCGTTGCCTTATCTGCGTCCCTCCATGACCATAGTCAACGCGGCGAAGGGCATAGAGCAGGGCACGCTGATGCGCCAGTCGGAGATCGCTGCGGAGACGCTGCCCTGGGAGAGCGGGGGCTGCTATGTGGTCCTGTCCGGGCCTTCCCACGCGGAGGAGGTAGGAAGGGCATTGCCCACGACCCTGGTGGCCGCGGCGGCGGACAGGGCGCTGGCGGAAACGGTCCAGGAAGCCTTTATGAGCGACCGGCTGCGGGTATACACCAGTACGGACGTAAGCGGCGTGGAGCTGGGCGGCGCGTTGAAAAACATCATCGCCCTGGGGGCGGGCATATCCGACGGGCTGGGCTTCGGCGACAATACGAAAGCGGCTATGATGACCCGGGGGCTGGCGGAGATGAGCAGGTTGGGCGTGGCCCTGGGCGCCAGGGAAGACACCTTTTACGGCTTAGCGGGGATAGGCGACCTCATCGTGACCTGTACCAGCATGCATAGCCGAAACCGCCGCTGCGGGATGCTCATCGGGGAAGGGATGAAGCCGGCGCAAGCCATGGAGCGGATAGGGATGACCGTGGAAGGCGTGTACACGACGGAGGCGGCTTATGCCCTGGCGCAGAAGAACGGCGTATCCATGCCCATCACCGAGCACACCTACGCGGTGCTCCGGGGCGGCATGAGCCCCAGGGACGCGGTAGAGAGCCTGATGTCCCGCAGTAAGAAGCACGAACGGGCGGAAGAAATCGTTTATCGGGCGTGAATACAAATCTCGATGGAGTTTGGGGCGCAAACCCCAAGTAAAATGAATAACGGAGGCAAATCATCATGGCGAAAAGCAGCGAAGCTTACGAGATCTGGTGGAACAAGGCGGATGAAAAGGAGAAGAAGGAGGCTTTCGCCTTCTGCGACGGCTATATGTCCTTTTTGAATTCCTGCAAGACAGAGCGGGAAGCGGCCTCCTACGCCATAAGCCATTTGGAAAAGAATAAATTTAAAGACATAGACAAGGCCATAGGGAAAGGTAAAGCCGCCGCGCTGAAGCCCGGGGATAAAGTCTACCGCAGCCTCTGGGGCAAAGCCGTCCTGGCGGCGGTCATCGGGAAGCAGCCGCCCGTCGGCGGGGTCAACGCCATCGCCGCCCATATCGACTCGCCCCGCATCGACTTCAAGCAAAACCCGTTTTACGAAGATACCCACATGGCCCTGGCAAAGACCCATTACTACGGCGGTATCAAGAAGTATCAATGGGTATGCATGCCCCTTTCCCTGCACGGCGCGGTTTTCCTGAAGAACGGGCAAAAGGTAGAAATCAACGTGGGGGACAAGGAAGGCGACCCCTGCTTTGTCATCACCGACCTACTGCCCCATGTGGCTCAGAAGCAAATGGAAAAAAAGATCGCCGACGCCATCACCGGCGAAGGCCTAAACATCCTTGTGGGGGCCATGCCCGGGGAAAAACCCAAGGACGACGAGGACAAGGAAGAAGCTTCGGTCAAGGCGAATCTGCTGCGCATACTCAAGGAGCTTTACGGCATAGAGGAAAAAGATTTCGTTTCGGCGGAGATCGAGGCGGTGCCGGCTTTGCCTGTACGGGACTTGGGTTTTGACAGGAGCCTCATCGGCGGCTACGGCCACGACGACAAGGTATGCGCCTATCCCGCGCTGAGGGCCCTGACCGACGTCAAAGGCATACCGGAGAAAACCATCGTAGTCTTTCTGGCGGACAAGGAGGAAGTAGGCAGCCAGGGTAATACCGGCGCCCAGTCCACAGCCCTGAGCAACTTTCTGGCCGAGCTATGCGCCGGGACGGCGGAAGACTACAATGACCTCACGGCCCGCCGGTGTTTTGCCGCTTCCCATATGCTCTCCGCCGACGTGAGCTCCGCCGTGGACCCCAACTACAAGGACGCCCAGGATCCCCTTAACGCCAACTATATCGGCAAAGGCGTGGTATTGGAGAAGTATACCGGCTCCAGGGGTAAATCCGGCGGCAGCGACGCAAACCCGGAATTTATCGCCGCCCTCCGCGAAGTATTCGATGAGGGCGGGATTGCCTGGCAGACCGGGGAGATCGGAAAGGTGGACTTGGGCGGCGGCGGCACCGTAGCCCTCTACATGGCCAACCTGGGCATGCAAGTCGTCGATTGCGGCGTGCCCGTGCTCTCCATGCATTCCCCTTACGAGGTGGTCGGCAAGGGCGACGTCTACAACACATATAAGGCATACAGGGCATATTATCAAAACTTTAGGTGAGGGGAGCATTATGGCGCTGACGAAAACCCCGGTGAAGGGGATGAAAGATATACTGCCGGAGGAAATGGCTGTACGGGACTACGCCATAGCCTTGATCAAGGAGACTTACAAGACCTTCGGGTTCACCCCCATCGAGACGCCCTGCGTGGAGCATATCGGCAACCTGACCAGTAAGCAGGGGGGCGAAAACGAAAGCCTGATCTATAAGATAATGAAGCGGGGGGAGAAGCTCTCCCTGGAAGGGGTCTCCTCCCCGGACGAGCTGGCGGACAATGGCTTGCGCTATGACTTGACGGTATCCCTGTGCAGATTTTACGCAAATAACCTGGACAAGCTGCCCAATCCATTCAAAGCCCTGCAAATCGGCAACGTATGGCGGGCGGACAAACCCCAGAAGGGCCGCTACCGCCAGTTTACCCAATGCGACATCGACGTCCTGGGGGAAAGCTCCATGCTGGCGGAAATCGAGTTGATAACCGCCACATCGACCTTGCTGGGCAAACTGGGCTTCAGCGGCTTCACCGTCCGGCTGAATCACCGCCGACTGCTGAAAGCCATGGCGTTATCCTGCGGCTTTCCCCAGGAAAGCAGCGAGAAGGTGTTTATCATCCTGGACAAAATGGACAAGATAGGCCCGGAAGGCGTATCCACCGAGCTTATCGCCGCGGGCTTACCCCCCGGCGCCGTGGAAGACTATATGGGCTTCTTCAGGCCCCGGGCGGACGAAAGCCTCCTGGAGCGCTGCGCGGAGAAGCTTCTTCACCTGAGCGGCCAAGCAGGCGGCGGGAATGACGGCGGCGGATCGGCGCTCGCCGAGGAAGCCGCAGGCGCCGGGGAAACCACAGACGCCGGGGATACCGCCGGCGACGCCGGGGAGATCGCGGCTGCGGTGGAAGACATACGAACCGTCATGGCCTGCATCGAGAGCGTCAGAGAAAGCATACCGGCGGATTTCCGGCTGGTCTTCGACCCCACCCTGGTCCGGGGGATGGGATACTACACGGGCCCGATATTTGAGATCAGCCTAAAAGAATTCGGTAGTTCCGTGGGCGGCGGCGGCAGGTATGACCGCCTGGTCGGAAGCTTCACCAGCCTCCAGGCGCCTGCCTGCGGATTCTCCATCGGCTTCGAGCGCATCATCTCCGTACTCATGGATAAGGGCTTCACCGTGCCCTCGCCGGAGAAGAAAATCGCCTTCCTGGCGGAAAAAGGGCTGGATAAAGAAGAGCTGTGCGCCATGCTGCTGGAAGCCGGCCGCCTCCGCGGGGAAGGGCAGAAGGTGCTTGTCGCCGCGAAGAGCAAGAACGGCAAACATCAGCGGGAGCAGCTGGAAAAAGACGGCTATACGGAAGTCCGCAGCTTCAACCATAGCAGGTAGCCTTAACAGCAGTCGGTTTCAGTTCACGGGAGCGGGGATCCGGGGTGTGGTTGTTTGCAAGCGATGGATTGAACGGCTTCGTTGACCGGATAAGAAATCGCAAACCTGGTAAATCCGTGGGCGTGACACGATGTCACGCCAGACGGAATCGCGACATGGATGTCGCGTTGGAGTCGGTAGGAGTTGCATCAACCGATTTCTATATCTGGCCGAAGCTGTGAACTATCGCGGTAAATAGCCACACCCCGGGTCCCCACTCCCGTGAACTGAAATAGCAGTCGTCGGTGGAAATGCTCTGCCGGGTTAGCAAAATTCAACAGATAACAACTCAACGGAGGTGGCTCAGCGCCATGAAAATCGGCCTTATCGGACTTAACCAGACAGGCAAAACCACCCTGTTTAACCTCCTCACCGGCAGGGAAGACGGCGCCGCCCCAGGTAAGGGCTCGGCGAATACCGGCACAGGCTTGGTGCCGGACGAGCGTATCGACTTTCTGTCCGAGCTCTACCAACCCAAAAAGACGACTTATGCCAAAATCGACTTGACGGACGTCGCCGGCTTCTCCGTAGCCGGGGAGAGCCGGAACTCCGGCGCGGCGAAGTTTTTAAACGACGTGCGGCCCTGCGAGGCGCTGGCCCATGTGCTCAGGGCTTTTGAGTCCGACGCGGTGGCACACGACCTGGATACCATCGACCCCGCGAGGGATCTGGAAGCAGTGGAGACGGAGATGCTTTTCGCCGACCTGGAGCTGGTGGAGAAAAGGATAGACCGCATCAAGAACGGCAAGAAAATCACCAAAGAAAACGCGGATGAGCTCGCCCTTCTCGAACGCTGCTTCGCATGGCTTGAGAAGGGTAACGCCATGCGGGAGATGGCTTTGACCGGGCAGGAGAAGACGGCGGTCTCCAGCTATGCCTTCCTGACGGAGAAGCCCCGTATGGCTGTGGTCAACCTGGACGAGAATCAGTGGAAAGCCGGCGCCTGGCCGAATCAGCAGGCCTTTCGCGCCTTGTGTACGCAGCTGGGCATCCCCATGCTTGAGCTTTGCGTGGAGATGGAGCTTGAGATCAGCCGGCTGCCGGAAGAAGACAAACAGATGTTCATGGAAGACATGGGCATCGGGCAGCCGGGCATAGACGTACTGGCGAGGGGCGTATACGGGCTGCTGGGGCTGATATCCTTTCTGACGGCGGGGGAAGACGAGGTTCGGGCGTGGACCATCGAAAACGGGACCGTCGCGAGAGCCGCCGCGGGGAAGATACATTCCGACATCGAAAGGGGCTTCATCCGGGCGGAAGTCGTCAAATTTGACGATATCAAAGAACTGGGCTCCATGGCGAAGGTCAAGGAGAAAGGGCTCTTCCGGCTGGAAGGCAAGGAGTACGTGGTCGCCGACGGGGACGTCGTCCACTTCAGATTCAACGTATAGCAAGACGGACAGCGGACGAAGCCAGAAGCAAAAAAGACAACAGGTCGCTTGAGATTTTTTGCTTCTGGCAAGGCAAGCAACGAGAACAGGAGGGAGCGTACTTCAGATGGTACGTGACCGAACTGTTGGAGGAAGCGGACGAAGCCAGAAGCAAAAAAGACAAGCGAGGGAGTGGTAGCTTATGAGGCAGAGGGACTGTGCCGGCGGTGTAGTATTTGCCGGCGACAAAGTATTTTTACTGCAGAACGACAAAGGGGAATGGATACTGCCGAAAGGCGTCATCAAAAGCGGCGAGCGGGCCAGCGAGGTGGCGGTATCCCGGGTGAGGCATGAGGCTGGCGTGGAGGCAAGGATACTGGCTCCGGCGGGAGAGACGTTCTATGAATTTTTCTCCGTATCCCGGCGCGCCCCCATCAGCAACAAAATCGACTGGTTCATCATGCAGGCCGGAGACGAAAATCATCAGATAAACCATGAAGAAGGCTTTCAGGACGGCGGCTTTTTCTCCACGGAGGAGGCGGCGGACAGAATCACATATAGCCAGGACAGGGCCCTGGTTCATTTGGCATACGAAAAGTACCGGGAGCTTCGCAATATCTAAGATGAGCTACGCCCATAACCTAGTTACCTGTCAAGCCACCAGGGCGGCATAGTAACACACGGGATAAATCGATTTATTCATCTGCGGATTGGGACAAGCCGTCAAATATATCGGCGAACAGCCGTCGGTTTTCAATGAAGACGTCCACCAGATCCGGGTCAAAGTGCGTGCCCCGCCCCTTGATGATGATTTCGGAAGACTTATCGTGAGAGTAAGCTTCCTTATATGTCCGCTTTGAGCGGAGGGCGTCGTAGACGTCGGCGATGGCCATGATGCGCGCGGAGAGGGGTATGGCTTCCCCCGCGAGCCCGCTCAGGTAGCCGCTTCCGTCCCATTTCTCCTGATGGTACATGGCGATCTCCACGCCCATACGGATGAATTCGTTGCCGGGGTAGAGTTTCGCTACGCTGGCTAAGGTTTCGTAACCGATGCGCACATGGGTCTTCATAACCTCAAACTCATCCCGGGTGAGATTGCCGGGCTTGAGCAGGATGGAATCCCGTATACCTATCTTGCCGATGTCGTGGAGGGGGCTTGCCTTAGCGATGTTGCCCGGGAAGAAGTCGTCCACCACGTCTTCGTATTTGCCCCGCTCATACAGCTTCTCCGCGATGAGCATACAGTACATAGCCGTCCGCTCGATATGGGCGCCGGTGTTGTCGTCCCGGGCCTCGGCTGACTTCACCAGGGAGTGGATGGTCGCCATCTGGGCCGCGGAAATCTCCCTGACTTTATCCCGGACAAGCTCTTCCAGGCGCTCGTTGTAGTCGTTGAGCATGCGGTTCTTCTCTTCAAGGAGCCTGGACACGCCGGAGTATCCGGACATGAGCTCGGATATCAGCTCGTTCTGCAAGCTGTCGTCTACCTGGTTCGCGAAAAAGTCAAAGAGCAGCTTCAGATACTCGTCGGGGGCGCCGGCGATGGAAGGATAGTCGATGGCGTCGGGGCGCCACTGGGGCTTATCCATGTGCTTCCCCCCCGCTGATATAGCCGTCTATGCCTACGCCTTCCAGGGCTTTCAGCCTTTCCATGACGATGCCCCGGGCGAGGGGGGTATGCAGGACGCTGCCGTGCTGAGGCGCGATCATGGACACGTCCATCTCGCCGATGATGCCCAAGGCATAGCGAAGGGCCTTCGTGGAAGTCATCACCTGGCGGTGAAATCTCCAGAGCCCCATGATCTGGCAGGGCTTGCCCGAGTAAGCGCAGTCCGCCGACGGCTCGCAGCGGGCGCAGCCCTCAATGACCCGGGAGTACAGGCTCCAGTCCGCGTCGTAGCTCCCGAACAGGTCCCCGGTGAATAGAACCTTCGTATGGGTGTCGTAGGTAATAAAGCTGCCCGGGGAGTGGGAGTACGGCGTCCGGGTAAACTCAAGGCGCCTCCCGCTTGCGAAGGTGAAAGCAAAACCCAGGTCTTCGATACAAAGCATGGGGGACTTCACCGAATAGTAATGGATAAAAACATTATTATCGTGATGGGAGATGATTTTCAGTTCCTCATTGTCGATCATGGCTTCCATGTGCGGTATGTTTCCGCACAGATCCGGGTCGTAATGCTGATAAATCAATCTTTTTATATTGTTTGGGTTGACGCCCGTGCGCATGATTTTCAACATGACCGTACTGAAATCGTTGCGGCTCCCGCTGTCGATAAGCACCGCTTCGTCCCGGTCCACGATAAGGTAGGGGTTGCAGTGAAAGCCGGCTTCGGCGTCCGCGAAGCCCACCCAGTATACGCCGTCAGCGATCTCCAGATGGTCGCTGTAATCCAGTTCCCTGATATCCATATATCTCCGCTTCCTTAAAATGTGCTGCGCGATTGATGATTTATTCTACCATGAAAAAATGTTCTATGTAAAGTTTTGACGAATCCGTAGATAAACTATATAATAGGTGTGAATCGAATCGACATCCCGGAGCCGAAACGCAAAAATAGGTTGTATGGGGGATATGGACATGCAGAAGACGATTTTTGTGGTAGACGACAACGATACCAACCTGTCTAAGGCTGAAGAGGCCCTTGAGGATCAGTACCAGCTGCTGACCTTGCCTTCGGCGGCAAAGATGTTCACCCTGCTGGAGAAAATCAAACCCGATTTGATCCTGCTGGACATCGAGATGCCGGAGATGGACGGGTTTGAGGCGCTGAGCCAGCTGAAGGCCGGCGGCAAGTTTGCGGACATACCGGTCATATTCCTCACCAGCATGACGGACGCCGAGGTAGAGGTCCGGGGATTTCAGCTGGGGGTGGTGGACTTCATTACGAAGCCTTTCTCCGCGCCCGTGCTGGTAAACCGTATCAAGACCCACCTTAACATCGACGAGCTGATCAGGGACCGTACGGCTCAGATCCAGCGGCTGAAAAACGCCATCGTCTTCAGCTTCGCGGACTTCGTCGAGAAGCGGGACGAAGGGACGGGAGGGCACATCGAGAGGACGTCGGAGTATATTCGGATACTGATCAACGCCATGATCGAGCAGAGCGTCCATGACGCCGACCTGCGCAATATGGATATCGAATCCCTCATCTCTTCGGCGCGCCTTCACGACGTGGGGAAGATATCCATACCCGACGGGATATTGAATAAACCCGGCAAGCTCACCGACGAGGAATTCGAAATCATGAAGACCCATACCACGGAGGGGGAGATGGTCATCGAGCAGATGGCTTCCCGGGCCGACGACGACGGGTTCCTCAGCAACGCGAAGCTCTTCGCCGGGTACCATCACGAACGCTGGGACGGCCGGGGCTACCCTCACGCCCTAAGCGAAGAGGACATACCGCTCCAGGGGCGCATCATGGCCATCGTGGACGTCTACGACGCCCTGGTGTCCGCGCGCCCATATAAAAAACCTTTCACGGAAGAAGAAGCGGTTGGGATCATCATGGAGGGCTCCGGTAAGCAATTCGACCCGTTTATCGCCGAGATATTCAAGAATGTAAGGGATGAGTTCAGCGCCGTCAGGGAAAGGCTGCAGGAGGATTCGGCATGAGGAACCTGATCGGCACAAACGAAGAGGTTTGCACCGGTTGTAACCGCTGCGTCAGGGAATGCCCCATGGAGATGTCAAACATCACCTATCAGGACGAGAGCGGCAATATAAAAGTCAAGATCGACCATACGAAATGCATCGCCTGCGGCAGGTGCGTCCAGGCGTGCAAACATGACGCCAGGTTCTACGAGGACGACACATCGCGCTTCTTCGCGGATTTGGCGGCGGGGACGCCCATATCCCTGATGACCGCCCCGGCTATCTGCGCCAATATCCCGGAGTACAAAAAAGTCTTTACCTGGCTTCGGAGCCTTGGCGTGAACAAGATTTACGACGCCTCCCTGGGGGCGGATCTCTGCATATGGGGACATATCCGGTATATCCAGAAAAACGGCCCCTCCCCCATGATCACCCAGCCCTGCCCCGTGGTGGTCACCTACTGCGAAAAGTACCGCCACGACCTTTTAGACAAATTATCCCCCGTGCAAAGCCCTTTAGGGTCGCTGGCCGTGTATATGAAAAACTACGAAGGCATCCATGACCGGTTAGCCGCTATCACCCCGTGTATAGCCAAAGCCAACGAATTCGACGACACAGGGCTGACGGATTACAACATCACATTCACGAAGCTTCGCGCTTACATGGAGGAGAACGATATACGACTCCCCGAGGAGGAGAGCGATTTCGACCACGACCGGAGCGGCTTAGGGTCGCTCTTTCCCATGCCCGGGGGGCTTAAGGAAAACATCGAGTTCTACCTGGGTAAGGATATCCGTATCGACAAGGCGGAAGGATATGAACTATACGAAAGGCTGAATACCTTCGGCGATACCCCCGCGGAGCTGCTCCCCGGGATATTTGACGTGCTGAACTGCCAGGACGGCTGCAATATCGGCTCAGCCATCGCGGATCCGGTGAATATCTTTGAAATCGGCCAAACGATGGATAAACGGAGAAAATCAGCCCTGGACAAGCGCAAGAAAGAATACTTCGACGAGCTGTATCGGAAGTTTGACGAAAGGTTCGACCTGGCGGACTTCATCCGGGAGTACAAGCCAATCGACACAGAGTTCCCCGATATTACCGAAGAGGATATACAGAAGGCATACGTCGAGCTGGAGAAAGACGACGAAGCCAAGCAGAATATAGACTGCAGCGCCTGCGGCAACGATACCTGCTACGATATGGCGAGAAGGATAGCCATGGGCGTCAACATCCCGGTCAACTGTATGGTCAGGACCATGGATACCGCCAAGAGGGAGCATGAAAACAATCTCAATGCCCTGGAAGAGCTTTCTACCATCTGGGGCCATGTGGAAAGCGCTATCGCCATCATCGACGAGAAGACCCGTATCATCCTCGACGTGAACCCAGCCGCGGTCCGCCTCTTTGGCGCCGCCAGCAGCACGATGATCGGAAAGGAATGCTATGCCTTCTTCGGCCAGCACGAGTGCCCCATCACCGACCTTAACCAGGCGCTGGACCGGGCTGAGCGTATGTTTACCAAATCGGACGGCACGGTGATCCCCGTGCTGAAGTCCGTATCCAGGATCGTATACAACGGCCGCCGGGCCCTGCTGGAGAGCTTCACGGACATATCCTCATTCAAGGTCGCGGAAGAGAAGAGCCGCATGCTGGAAGTAGCCGAGCAGGCAAACAAAGCGAAATCGGCGTTTCTGGCGAATATGAGCCATGAGATACGCACGCCCATGAACGCCATACTCGGCATAGCGGAGATCCAGCTTCAGGACGACAATCTTAAGCCCGATCTCAAGGAGGCGCTGGGTAAGATACACAGCTCCGGCGACTTGCTCCTGGGCATCATCAACGACATCCTGGATTTGTCCAAGATCGAGGCGGGCAAGCTGGAGCTGGTCATCGATGAGTACGATACGGCGAGCCTCATCAACGATACCGTGCAGCTAAATATGATGCGCATAGGCAGCAAACCCATTGAGTTCCGGCTTGCCGTGGACGAGTTTACGCCGGCCAACATGATCGGGGACGAGCTCCGTATAAAGCAGATATTAAATAATTTGCTCTCCAACGCGTTCAAGTATACCATGGAGGGCACGGTGAAGCTGTCCATCACCGTCGACCCGGGGGATAAGGAGACGAAAGACGTGTTCCTCGTGCTCAGCGTAAGCGATACGGGCCAGGGCATGACGGAAGAACAGGTAGCCAAGCTCTTTGACGAGTATACGCGGTTCAACATGGAAGCCAACCGCACCACGGAGGGTACGGGCCTGGGCATGAGCATTACGAACAACCTCATCCGCCTGATGGAGGGCGAGATATACGTGGAGAGCGAGCCGGGGAAAGGCTCTACCTTCACTGTGCGCCTGCCCCAGGACTGTGTGGGGGACGACGCCCTGGGCAAGGAGCTGGCGGAAAACCTCCAGAGCTTCCACGAAAGCGGCAGGGCGCAGATGAAGAGGGTGCAGATATCCCGTGAGCCCATGCCTTACGGCAGCGTCCTCATTGTGGACGATGTGGAGACGAATATATACGTCGCCACCGGGTTGCTTGCCCCCTACGGCTTGCAGGTGGATTCAGCCATCAGCGGATATGAAGCCATCGATAAGATCAAGGACGGCAATGTTTACGATATCATCTTCATGGATCACATGATGCCGAAGATGGACGGCATAGAAGCGACGAATATCATCCGGGAGATGGGGTACGCGAGCCCCATCGTCGCCCTCACGGCCAACGCTGTAGTCGGGCAGTCCGAAATCTTTCTGGAGAACGGTTTCGACGACTTCATCTCCAAGCCCATCGATATCCGCCAGATGAACGTGGTGCTCAATAAGCTCATCCGCGATAAGCAGCCTCCGGAGGTGCTGGAAGCGGCGAGGAAGCAGGCGACGGAGTCCGGGGCGCAAGAAGCCGGGGCGCAGGTTGCCGGCAGTACGGGATCCGAGGCGCCGGAAGGCGGGGGGCGCAAGCCAGCCATAGACCCGCGCTTTGTGGAAGTCTTCGTCCGGGACGCCAGGAAGGCTCTGGAGCTTCTGGAAGGGATACAGGCGAAGGGCAGCTATGACGACGAAGAGGACGTGAAGATATACATCATCAACACCCACGGCATGAAGAGCGCTCTGGCAAACATTGGGATGCAGGAGCTGTCGGCTCTGGGGCTGAAGCTGGAGCAGGCGGGGCGGGAATTGAACGTTAGCGTGATGGAAGCGGATACTCCGGGCTTCATCGCCTCGCTGCGGGAGCTGATCCGGGAAATGGAGCCTGCCGGGGAAGAGGAAGAAGGCGACGCGGCGGTGATGATGGAGGAAGACAAGGCTATCCTGCTGGAAAAGCTCGCCGCGATGATAGAGGCTTGCGAAGCGTACAACAAGAAGGCGGCGAATGGCTTCGTCTCTGAGCTGAGGGAGAAGCCCTGGCCGAAGCCGGTCAAGGACTTGCTAGCCGCTCTTGCCGAGTATCTGCTGCACAGCGATTTTGACGAAGCCGCGGAGAAAGCGGAAGAATATCTGAAGGAGCTGCGCTCATAGCCGAGGGCGGCGCGAATCATCGGGCATGAAAAAACCCCGGGCTTCGATCCCCGGGGTTTTCCTATGGGCGTTGTGTAAAGGTGCGAGAGGGATTTGAACCCTCGAATGGCGGCTTTGCAGGCCGCAGCGTTACCACTTCGCCATCGCACCGTATGCAGACAGGGCCCGCTAAACAAACCCGAGACCTATCATAGCATGATTCCGCGGGTTAATCAAGCGGTTTCTGATCGACGCTGGGGAGCGGGAACCAGAGCCTGCCGTTTTTCCTCTCTTCGGGGGGCAGGGCGTCTAATAGCTGCTGGGCTTCAAGCAGGAGCCTCATGACGACTTCCGCCCCTTCGGCATAGACCCGGATGCAGACGGGGGCGTCTTTCGCGCGCTCGGGGGGCATGACGTCCCTGCAGTAGATGGAGCCGAAATGCTCCTTGAAGCGGTCGTGGAGTACGCAGACCAGGTAGCTGTAGCCCCAGTCCGCCTGCTCCGGCGTCAGGCGCCCGTATAGGTAGCCGATGAGCATGCAGCCGGCTTCCAGCACCCCGCAGCGGTCCATGTAGCCGCCGCCGCCGCCCCGGAACCCGCAGGACGCGCGCAAGAGGTCGTCGGACAAGCGGACGTCCAGGGCCTCGGCGCAGGCGCGCATGATGGACTCCGAGCAATGATAGCCGCGCAGCTTGTATGCCTGGGCGCGCTCAGCCGCCAGGAGGACTTTCTCAGCCGCTTGGGCGGCTTTATCCACAGCCGGGGTTTTTGTTTCCTTTGGATCTGCTATGGGAATCGCCTCCTCTGTCACTTCACCCGGGGGATGAGCTTAGATATCTTCTCCCGAAGCGTCTCCGGCATGAAGGGCTTCACGATATAGTCCCGGGCGCCCAGAG
This sequence comes from Clostridiales bacterium, assembly GCA_009782505.1. Taxonomy (GTDB): domain Bacteria; phylum Bacillota; class Peptococcia; order DRI-13; family UBA5745; genus WRMS01. Next base: position 6,933 of record WRIW01000032.1, on the reverse strand, counting down.
CCAGGGCGCCGGTCACATTGTCGATGGAACCGTCGGAAGTGAGAAATACGATAGGCGTGTCTTTGTGTTCCGCGTAATTCCGAATAATGGGTATCAGCTCGAAGCCGCTCAATTCTGGCATCTGGTAGTCCAGCAAGAAGAGGTCGGGGGACTGCTTCTCCAATACTTTCCCGATATCGGCCGGATTGGTCAGCGTCAACACCCGGTACTCATTGTTCAGCACAGCCCATACCGACTGGAGGATGACGGGGGAGTCGTCCACGGCCAGGATAAGGGGCATACTTCCCGCTCCGGCGCCTGTGTCAGCCGGCGTCTGCACGCTGGCAGCCTGCTCGTCCATACGCTTTATGGCTTCCTTCAAGGTCAGGGATCCGTCCGGCTTCTCAGGCTCAGGGCTCCTGTCCCGCGCCCCGGCGAGACGCTGGAAAAAGTCATCAAAATCATCCTTCACCCTGCGGGCATAGGTAGCCGCCAGGCGCCAGTTCCCCTCGCCTTCATAGGAGTCGAGTATGGAGTGGAACTCCACGATAAATAATTCGCACCCCATGGCTTCCAGAGAGCCGATCATGTCATCCAGGCTCCTGCGGGCGTCCCTGTCCCCTTCGCGTTTCTCAAATCTGCCCAAAGCCCGCGACACATCCGGGGCATGGCTCAGGAACAAAGTCAACATGTGGTAGTAGTCTTCAGCCGACAGCGCGGGGCGGCTATCGGCGAAGCGGCGGGCGCCAAGGCTTTCCACCGCGACAAGCTTCCGGAGATCAAATGATTCGTTCTGCATAGGAGGCATATACGACATCCCCTTTTATCCATTTATGAGGAATAATTATTGCTTTTTATTATACACTATGCAAAAAAACAAAACAAGGCGAATACAAGCCCGCGCCCTGTGATATAATTAATTAACAACCGATATAAAATGAATCCTATAGAGGAGGGAAGTTTTATGTCAATGCGGGTCAAGGCGGCGCTGGTCATCATGCTGATATTCCTGGCCGTCACCACAGCGAACTATTTCTCCAGTATAATATTTACGACGCAAAGCATAACCGACACCATGGAGCAGGAACTGTCCCTGGCGTTGGATATAGCCGATACCGTGGTAGCGACCCAGATCGTGCTGCTTAAGTCAAACGCGGAGACGGTGGCCGAACGGCTGATGAAGTGCGAAAGCGCCGAAGAAATGATAGAAACCATGGCGGCGCAAATCGAAGAGTTCAACGATTTCATATCGTTAACGGTATACGACGGGGGCAAGGTTTTTGCTACCAGCGGAGCGATCGTCGCCCACGACGCTCTGGTGCACGAGGACGAATTCATCCAGGCGTCATTAGCCGGGACAAAGATTCTCGCCTCCCCCCACCACAACGAAATCGATGGCAGCCTGGTCATGCATGTGTTTATCCCTATGGGGCCAAATAAGATTTTATCCGCCACTATCCCCGGGATGTTTTTTTCCGAGCTGCTGGCACAGTACAGGCTATGGCAGAGCGGCAGCATATTTATCGTGGACGCGGAAGGCACCTTCGTCGCCAACTATCGTTCGGATCTGGTGACCGAGCAGCGGAATTTCATCGAAGAAGCGGAAAGCAACCCGGAGATCAAGTCAGCCGGGGATTTCTACCTGGAGATGATTTCTTCCAATGAGCCGGGGTCGGGCAGGTACAACTATGAAGACAAAGAAAGGCTCTGCGTGTACAAAAACGTCACCAATTCCCTGGTAGGCTGGCGTATCGGCGTAGTCGCCCCCCTGGTGGAAAGCCCGCAAAACAACGTCAGGCGAAGCCTGCTGCTGGCGGCGCTGGCTTTCCTGTCCATCGGCGCGGTTCTGTCCATATTTATATCCAGTGTAGCCGTCAAGCCCTTCCTGCGGATCGAGGCGCAAAACCATGATCTGGAAGAGCTCAACGAGACTGTGCAGACCCAGGCTGCCTTAATCCTGGACGACAGGGAGAGGATCAAGCTCCTGCTGGACGCCACGCCCCTGGCTTGCCGCTTGTGGAACAGGGATTACAAGGTCTTTGAGTGCAATGAGGAGACTGTCAAGCTGTATGGGCTGGCGGATAAGCGTGAATTTATGGACAAGGTGTTCGACCTATCGCCGGAGTTCCAGCCGGACGGGCAGCCTTCCCGGGAAAAGACCATCAGTACCCTGAAAAAAGTCTTTGAGGAAGGCGGCTGCGTCTTCGAGTGGACATACCAGACCTTGGACGGAGTGCAGATCCCCTGCGAAGTCACCCTTGAACGCGTGCGGTACGGGGACGACTACGTCATCGCCGGCTATACCCGCGACCTCCGCGAGCACAAAAAGATGATGGAAGCTATCGAGAGGCGCGACGATCTTTTATATACCGGCAACAGTACGGCAGAGGTGCTGCTTTCCATCGTCGACGAGGCGAATATGGAAGCTTCGCTGATAGAGGGTATGGAACTGGTGGGCCGCAGCGTCGACGCCGACCGGGTGCAGATATGGCGCAACGAGATGTTTGACGGCGAGCTGTACTTCGTCCATACCTACGAATGGCTCAGCGAACTGGGACGGCAGAAAGTGCCCGTACCCGCCGGGCTGAAGTACCCTTACGCAGGCAAACCCCGCTGGAAAGAGATGTTTATGCGGGGAGAATGTGTAAACGGCCCGGTGTCGTCCCTTTCCCCGGATGACAGGGAGTTTCTCATCGCCTACGAAATGAAGTCTATCGTGATCATCCCCATTTTTCTCCAAGACCAATTCTGGGGGTTCTTCAGCGTAGACGACTGCCATATAGAGAGGACGTTCACGGAGGATGAGATACGCATCATGCGCTCGGTAAGCCTGATGATGGCAAGCGTATTCGACAGGGGCGCCCAGGCGGCCAGGATACGCGAGGCCAACGACTATACGGAACTCCTCATTGAGGCGATGCCTTTTGCCTGTAATCTGTGGGACAGCGACATGAACCTGTTTAAGTGCAACATGGGCTGCGTCCGGATGTTTGAGATCGACGACAAATCGGAATTCATCGAGCATTTCAGCGACTTCTCGCCGGAATTCCAGCCTGACGGCACCCCTTCCGCCCCGCAAGCCAGGCGCGCCATACAGAAAGCCTTTGACGAAGGGGTATATGTCCAGGAATGGATGCACCAAACCAAAGACGGTACGCCCCTGCCCGCCGAGGTCACCCTCGTCCGGGTCACCCATGGCAGCGAATATGTGGTGGCCGCCTATGTGCGCGACCTGCGTGAGCAGAAGAGGATGATGGAGGAAATCAACGAAATGATGGTGAACCTCCATTCCGCCAATGCCGCCAAGAGCGACTTCCTGGCCAGGATGAGCCACGAGATGCGCACCCCCCTGAACGCCATTATCGGCCTGTCCGAGCTGGTCCTCGAGGATGAGACGGTAGGCGAAGACGCCCGGCTGAACATTGAGAATGTAAGCAACTCCGGGGCGACCTTGCTCAATACGGTGAACGACATCCTGGATATATCCAGGATAGAAGCGGGTAGGCTTGAGCTGGTGCCGGTCAAGTACGATTTGCCCAGCCTGATCAACGATACAGTCACCCAGAGCGTTATGCACATCGGGGAGAAGCCGATAAAATTCATCCTCGACGTGGAGAAAGACCTGCCGGTACAGCTTTTTGGCGACGACCTGCGGATCAAGCAAATATTAAATAATCTGCTCTCCAACGCGTTCAAGTATACGAACGAGGGCTTCGTGGAGCTGGGCGTCCGCTGGGAGCGGGAGGGCGCGGATAAGGCCTGGATGAAGGTATGGGTGAAGGACAGCGGCATAGGGATCAGGCGCGAGGATAAAGACAAGCTCTTTGAGGAATTCGTCAAGGTGGACGAAAAGAGCAACCGCCACATTATGGGGACGGGGCTGGGACTGCCCATCACGAAGAAAATGGCCGAGCTGATGGACGGCACCATCAGCGTGGAAAGCGAGTTTGGCAAGGGCAGTACGTTTACAGTAAGGCTACTGCAGGATTTCGTCACCGACGAGGAAATCGGCCCCGAGGTAGTGGAAAATCTGAAGAGCTTCCGCTATTCGGACCAAAAACGGCGGAAAAACTCAAATATGGTGCGGATAAAGATGCCCTACGCGAATGTGCTGGTGGTGGACGATACCATGACGAATCTCGACGTAGCGAAAGGCCTCATGAAGCCCTATGGGATGCACGTGGACTGTGTGACCGGAGGGGAGCAGGCCATAAACGCGATCCGGGACGAAAAGGTCAGATACAGCGCCATCCTGATGGATCATATGATGCCCGGCATGGACGGCGTGGAAGCCGCTAAACGCATACGCGCCATCGACAGCGATTACGCCAGGACTGTGCCCATCATCGCCTGTACCGCCAACGCCATCGCTGGCAGCAGCGAAATGTTCCTGGCCAACGGCTTCCAGGACTTCATATCGAAGCCCATCGACATCGTCCGCCTGGATGAGATATTGAGAAGCTGGGTGAGGGATAAAGAGCTGGAGAAGGTTTACTTTGACCGTGAAGTCAGCGTAGGCGGCGAAATCATCCCCGACGCCCGGGTAGGGGGAGATAGGCGCGGAGCGGGCAGGCGGAGCGGCTTCGAGCGCCGCGCTCTAGGGAGGATATACAACGAGATAGACATCGCGAAGGGGATAGAACGCTTCGGCGGCGACAGGGACACGTATATGGAGATACTCGCTTCCTTTGCCGTCAATACGAAACCCCTCATCGAGCAGATAAGCCGGGTCAATGGGGAGAATCTGGCGGATTACGCCATCGTCGTCCACGGGATAAAGGGCTCGAGCCGGAGCATATTCGCCGAGGCGCTGGGCAATCAGGCGGAGGAGCTTGAGAAAGCGGCGAAGGACGGCGACCTGGTCTTTGTACAGCAGCGCAACGGGGAATTCCTGGAGACGCTGGAGAAGTTCATATCGGGCTTGGAAAAGATGCTGAACAATCATAAGCCTGAGAAGGATAAGCCGGTGAAGGGCAAGCCGGACGACGAGCTGCTGAAGAAGCTCCTGCCCGCCTGCGAGAGCTTTGATATGGGCGCTGTGAACGGCATCGTGGCGGAGATCGAGAAGTATGAGTACGACGCCGACGACGGGCTGGCGGCATGGATCAGGGAAAACGCGGTGAAGCTGAACTACGCCCAGATCGCGGAAAGGCTGTCGGGTTTATCATAATGGGGCATAGCGCCGCGGTGAGGCAGGCATATATCCGCCTCGAGCGCCTTACCCCTCTGCCTGCCGACTGCGGCAGGCTCTGCGGCAAACGCTGCTGTAAAGGTGGGGACGAGGACGGCATGGTGCTGTTTCCGGGAGAGGAAGACCCAAAGGGGGCGTTTGCCGTGTCCGACTGCGAGATACTTGGGGTCCCGGCGCGGTTTGCCGTGTGTAAGGGGCCGTGCAGGCGGGAGGCGCGGCCTCTTTCCTGCCGGATATTCCCCTTCGCCCCCTACCTGGACGGAGCAGGCAAGCTGACGGCGATACCGGACCCCCGGGCGAAGTATATCTGCCCGCTGCTGAAGGAAGACGCGCTGCCCCTGGTGGATCCGCGGTTCATCGGCGCGGTGGAGAAGTCCTTCGCTCAAATCCTGGAAGCGGAGGCCGCGCGGCCTATGCTGGAGGCGTATTCCAGGGTGCTGGATGAGTATAAGCGGTTTACCGGGTAGGAGGAAGTATGCCAAAAAATGAACGGCTTGAAAAAATCAAGAATGAATCAAAAAATAGCCAACAGATGGGATAGAAAAGCGAGGAAGTCAATCAAGACCGCCTCGCTTTTTTGTGAATGGAAATTAACGGTTTGCGTCCCTGTTTACGCCCCTTCTTACAGACCTTATGGCTGGTTTGAAGTGCTTTGGCCAAAACCTAATAGCGTCTGGATTGGCGGATTCAAAACTCACATGAAGAAATGGCTTGCCGTTTTCATAGCAATAGTCACAGACTTTATATAAGATTTGTGTGCCAACACCTTTTCCTCGGTATTCAGGTCTTATGTAGGCACAGAGACTACCTGCGCTGTTTGCTATTGTTAGGTGTTCAAAGTGATGTTTTTTGTTAATATCAACACTCATCATGCCTATTGCACGGTCATTATCCCATGCAATAAATACCTTGTCGTCATTGATGAGTTTAACAACCTCATCCTTTTTCCAATGCTGACGGAGAAGGAATACCGGCGGTCTTAATAAATTGTCTTCGGATTCATTCTCCATAGCAAGCACTTCGTCAACATCGTCCTGTGTCGCTTCTGTTATTCTATAAGTTGATGATGAAGTCAATGTTTGCGGGTCTGTCTTTCTGCAAGCGTCTATGACGTAAGAACCGAAACCAAGATTGTATAGCCTTTCTTTCAAACCAACGTCATCATAATAAGTCATCCACAAATGATTAAATCTGTTGTCCTGTATCCATTTTTTTGATGCAATCAAATACATATCATGGAAAATTGCATTTTCATTATCTGCGTTAGCTGCGTTCCCGACAATCGGCAAAAAAGCAGTTCGTTCACTGTGAAAATCAAAATACATCCACGCCATATATCCGACGATGTTATCATCTGCCTTTGCTACGATGGCGTTTTCTTTTTCGATTTGTTGCAGCAAGTATTTTTCAACAGTTTCCTTGCCGCCACCCCAAAAATCCGGAAAAGAATCGCACTTACAATACCTTTCAAATTGCGCGTACCAAATAGGTAGTGCGAAAGGTATATCATCGCTTTTCATGGGGCATATTCTATACATTTTTCAAACTCCCTCATATATTCATAAAACCGATGTAACCCATGCGGTTGCGTACTCATCAGCTTCTTTTGGGTATTTAAAGCAAAATTTTCTTGCAATTTCAATAGCTATTGATCGGAATAAATCCATGGCTTATAACCTAACAGCGTATTGATTGCGCCTGTCCTCTCAATCGTTCTTTCTTTGACGATATGCCGGAAGTTAAGGCTGATTATCATGTCCAAA
>WRIW01000031.1 GCA_009782505.1 Clostridiales bacterium | reverse complement strand
CCGCGCCGTTTGTGCCCAGCCATATGCCTCCAGCTTCATCCGCGACGACGGCCCGGACCGAAGCCTGGGGGACGCCGTCGACGCCGCCGGGATACAGGTTGAACGCGAAACCGGCGACGGTGACGCCCTTAATGTCGGTCATTCGGTTGTAACGCGCCGGCGGGTCGCTATAGTTCCGATAGATACGAACCGTAGCGGTTATCTCATTGCGAACGTCCGCTATAGCGGCCATACTATCCGCGTCGGAACCGGCGTCATAAGCTACGAAATACTTCATATCCTTGATTTCCGCCATGGTGATGTCGCAGTAGTCGTCGCCCCTGCCGCTGCTCTCGAAGCTGTCCGTGGTGTTTACTGTAACGGTAGACGCGTCGCTGACGCCGTTGGCTTTCAGGATATCGTAGAGGTAGGCGCCCCTGACCGTATCGGTGACGGTGTTACCGCTGCTCGCATAGGAGTACGTTTCCACTGCCTTTCCGTCGAAGTCTGAGGAATTCTTCAATCCGCGGATATCGTAGCTCACCGTGCCGCCGCTTAACCCGTAGATGTTGAAGTCCAGCTCATCTACGGGTTCTTCGGTTCCGCCCGACGCGCCTACGGTGATTTTCGTCAGCCATTTCACGCACCAGCCGGTATTGTCGTGGACGATGAGGCGCAGAGGCCCGCTGGAGTTAAATACATTGGGGTCGTAGCCCGGCGAAGTTTCAAGGGGCACGAGAGGAAGGCCGTTTGTCTGGCTTGTCCCCATGCCGTAAGCGACCAGGATCGGTTTACCGTTGATCCCGTCCTTCAGTTGGGCGCCGGTGAAAGTGATGGGATAATTGTCAATGGAGTTCGCGGTAAAGGCGGATGTATCCAGATCCCCCGCGAAGCCGATGTTTTGTAGCAGTTTATAGAGGTCTATGCCTTGTACCCAGGTAGGCCCGCCTACCTGATACTGGTCGAATACAAGGATGTTGTCCATATCCTCGATCTCGGCCACGGTGTATGTCTTGTTGCTCTTCAGGTTTTGCCCGGATATCTCCAGCGTATCCGTGGCATACTCGGCGAAATTGCCGCTCGTGTGCTTCCAGCCGTCCAGAGACGCCGCGCTGACGGAGATCTCAGTCACGCCGCTGATGCAATCGTCGCCGTCTCCTCCGTCAATGACCAGGCGGATGGGGCCGCCGGTATCCGTCGTCAGGGGCGCCGCGTCGGATGTATCCACTGCGCCAGCCATGCCGTAAGCCAGAATGACCTTTTTGCCGACGCCGGTCAGATCCGCCACAGTGAGGCTCTTGCTCTGCCCTTCGCCGTTGGCGACGGTGATCTCATCCATCAGGGCGCTGGCGCCAACGGATTTATCGTTCAGCAGCCGGAAGAGATCCAGCCCGCGGTAGGTATTCGTCACGCCGTCTACGGTGTATGTGTCGGTAACCATGTACTTCTGCATGGTTTCCAAGACGCCTACCGGGAGATTGACGCCGGAAGCGAAGGCGATAGCGCCGTTGAATTGTAATTCCTGATTCGCGTACTCTTCATTTGCCGCCCCGGTATGGGCGTAGGGATCGGGATCCAGATTGACTACGATTCTGGTCAGGTTTTCCACCAGGGTTTTCGCGTCCCCTGTCGTGCCGTTTACCGTATTGGAAACCCGTTCATCGGCTGTTTGCGGGCGGACGAAATGCAGGGGCCCGACGCCGTTTCGAATGCCTTTATTATTGTCCAGCGGATCGTTGTGCACATAACCGGGATTGGGGTTCGCGGTGCTATTTGGCCCGTCTACCAGCGGGAAGCCATTCTTAGCGAAAGCCACCATCATGCCCAGGCCTTCCGTGCCTCTTCCGGCGTTGTATCCCTTCTCGCCGATATCCGCCAGGCTATATATGCTTTCCGGCGCCGCTCCATCGCCGCTGTACATCTCCACTGTGCCCAGGGTACCCTGCAGGCCGATATACTCGGTGAGCAGATACTCGAGGTTTATCCCTTCGTAAAGCTCATGGATCGGGTTCGTCCCCGCGATCCTGGTTGTATAGTAACCTTTTTCTTGCCGCCCTTCGGTATCCCGGTCGCGTTTGCTTACGCCCTCGCCATAGAGGATGCTTTCCAGTTCTGCCAGAGAAAAGGTATAAGGCGTAGTCACGCCCGCGCTTACGACCTCCACCGTCAGCGCCGCAGACTGATCCTTCATCGCCTGATAGGCTTCCAGGGGGTTCTCCAGGTGAGTGGAATAACGAAGGGGATTCCCCACATATACTTCCTGCACGCGCTGTAATTGCTGGGAACCGTTGTTGAAGAAGTAGGCGTAGTTTTCCTCAGCATCGGGATTGCTCCTGTTCAAGCCGTCCGTCTTGCCGTAGATGACCCGCATGGGGCCGCCGGAATTGCCCAGGCCGCTCATGTAGCCATTCATGCCCGGGTTACGCACATAGGGGTATCCGTTCAAGCCGTAAGCCAGCAGTACCGGATAGCCTTTTTTCACCGGGTAGCCGTTGTCGTCCAGCACCCAGCCGTCGCCTTCGCGATTGTCCGGCTGGTACTCTGCCGTAGCCAACTGCTCCTTGGTGGGGCGGTCAGTGCCGATATCGAGGGGGGACTTCTCATAGAAGTAGAAGAGTCCCGGATTAGCCAGCTGATACATGGAAAACTGCGCGCTGATCAGATAGTTGTCCCAGGAGGAGAAGCTGACCAACGTGTCCTCGTCGTTCGCGTACTTGGCGGGATCCACGCCCATGCCGACAAGGAGATCCCAGACCTTGACGCCTTCATACTCGTTGACATACCAATAGGTTGTGTTGGATAGGTTATAGTTGTCCCGGTGGCCTTTGCCGCCCGGCGCGGGCGCGCCATCCTCGTATTCTACCATAGCTTCCAACTCGGCTACGGTATAGTTGACCTCCCGGCCCAGGGCGTCCCCGGTAAAGGTCACGATGTACTCGGTATTGAGTTTGTTGCTGTACGCCTCATTGGTAGCCGTCGTATGCTTGAACCCCGGAGGCGGGGTGCCTTCTTCGATATAAAGATATGCCACACTGTAGAATTTCGCGCTTTTCGCAGCCAAACCCGGGAATTCATCCTGGTCATATACCAGCTTCAGCGGACCGTCCCCGTTGCCCAAAGCCGCGCTTTCCCCGGCGCCCATATTGAATACGAAAGGTCTCGGCGGGATCGACGTCTCGTCCGCGCTTGCCGTGCCGTAAGCCATGATCAGGGGCGTATCCGCGGATAAAATATCCGCGTAGGAAATACGGCCCATCTCTTCCCGCCACCGGTTCTTGAACACGACAACAACGCTGTCGTCCAGCCTCTCGACGATGGAGTTGACCTGACCGTCCAGGATGGATTGCAGGGTAACGCCTTCGTAACTGAAAGCCACGCTGCCGCTTCCCCTGGAGTCGGAGTAAACGCCCTTATGGATGTTGTCCTCCGTCGTTTTCTCCAGATATTCCACAGTGATCGGCACGGAAGCGACGACCCCGGGCCCTTCCACCGTGAGGGTCGCGCCGGTAATGGCGTCGATATGATAGGGGGCGCCGTCATAATCCATGTGCTTGTACGCGCTTGCCTCGACGGGCCTCTCGCTGACGGCGTCGATGGCGTGAGCAGCGGTCAGACCGTCGGCATAAAGCCGGAAATACGCCGGATAGGTTCCGGTCTGAGCCTGTGCCCGATAGTATCCTGTCCAGACTGAATCGGTTAAAGTCTCATAAACCAGCAAGGCGTTGGCGGCGATCAGCTCAGCCTTGGTCATGCCGGTAGCCGCCACATCGTAGTCGTCCGCGGTATGGAACTCGATGACCGCGCTGTCGCTCAAACCGTTCAGCAGAACCGACAGGGGCACGCCGCGCACAGTCGTACTGCCATATGCGCGCTCCGCCCGGGGCATCATTAATATCTCTGCGCGGGTGTAGTCTGTGTCGAGTATATTGATCGCCGCTTCGGCTACTGCGTCGCCGGCTTGTATGGTACGCAGCTGCTGATTAAAAAGGCTGTTGTTTACGTTGGTCAGATCGGTTTGGCCCGCCAGCAGCCGCATGGGGCGTTCCGCCGCCATGGTCTCGGGGACGCCGGGAGCCGTGACATATCCGGACTGCCAGGCAAGGAGAGTGCCGACCGCTTCCGCTCCTTCGTCTTCGCCTTCCGCCATGCCCAGATTAGGGAAGTACTGACGTCCTTCATTCAGCGGTACTGCCGAATCGAATTTCACCGTATAACCATCCGACGCGAAAAAGGTCAGCTCGCCGCCGGTATCTGCGGTATAATCGCTCAACGCCAGCAGCGACGCTGCGTCGGCGCCTTCACCCATGTAGATGCGCTTGGTACCGGCGCTGTTTAGCGATGAATAATAACGCGTGTCCGTTATGCCCAGGTTCTGCAGCTCCGCCAGGGTATACGACCGCTCGTTGGATACGCTCGAGGCTGTGTACCCGCCCCCGATGATATCCATGCCCGTGACCAGCAGTACGGGCTGCTCCAGCGCCTGGGTCAGCTCATCCGCGGCCAAAGCCGGCGGCGCAAGCCCGGCGGGAAGGGCGATACCTGCCGTGAACATCAAAGCCAGCAGGAAGGAAAGGAGCTTCTTTTGCCATGTGTTTCTGACCGTAAACATGTGATTCGTCCCCCTAATGTTTTTTTGGCAAAATATAACGCACCGAGCCCGCATAGCCGTTCCGTGGAATAGCTGAAAAGAAAAACCTTTTCGATTGAAAAGGCTGAAATAGCGTAGAAAAACCGCGCACCATTTTCTTTCCAATACGGGAGGCATATCCGTTTCCCGATATACCCTAACGTTCTTCCGCCATGGAACCCGGGCGCCGATCTCCCTTTGGGGCGCGCCGGTCTTCTTTAGGCTTACGGCGCCACGCTTGGCGGCGCCAGAAGACTCGAAAATGCGTATTTATTTGTTACACACAATACTAAATATTTTGACTGGTATTGTCAAGTAGGAATGTGGGCTCGGGAGGGCGTTTTTCCTGATTCATTTCAGTTTCAATTAAATGTCAAAGCGCTTTCGGCAGGGAATCGTCTTCATGTAGTTTTCCCGGTGTTTGCGGTTTTCGCTTCCGTGTGCTATATTCGGTTTGTGTCAATAACCGGAAAGGGAGTCGAATCTGATGAAAACGATGAAAAAAACGATCGCGTTGATGATAACGCTGGCTTTCGCGCTGACGCTGATCTCCGCTGCGGGGCAACCCGCCCCGCAAGCATACGCCGCGGTGACGGTAGACGAGCCGATACTGACCGTCAAAGGGGACGGGGTAGAGCGTGAGGTGAGCTTCACCTTGGCGGAGCTAAAGGCGATGACGGCGTATATCTCGCGTAATGCCTACTCCGCATGGAATACCTGGCCGACAAAGCAGACTTTCTACGCCCAGGGCGTGGCTCTGGCGGAGCTGCTGAAGCGGGCCGGCCTGAAAGAAGGCGCGACGATGATCAATGTCGCTACCAAGCCGGAAGCGGACGGCAGGGCGGGGTACAACATAACCTTCCTGCTGCCGGATCTGCTGGCGGAGCGCTATACCTTCGAAGGGGCGAAGGCTGCCGTGCCGGCGATCATCGCTTTCAGGCAGGGGGATAAAGGCTTCGATACCATGGAAGAAGGGGATTTGCGCCTGATCTTCGGCCAGCTGGACGCCCAGGAGCAGACGAGCTTGGGTTTTGTAAAGTCGGCGCGGATCATCACCGTGACCTGCGATAAGCCCCGCAAGCTGCCCGCTCCGGAAGCGAAGACGGAGCCTGTGCCCGGCGGAGGCTACAGCGTGAGCCTGACCGGAGGGAGCGCCGCCGTGAAGATCTATTACACCACCGACGGCACGGCGCCCACCGTGCACGGCAAGATGTATAATATAAGCGCACCCAACTGGCAGCCTGAGATGAATCAGCCTTTCCGCATTCAGGAAAACACGGTAGTAAGAGCCATCGCTGTTGCCGCCGGATATGAGAACAGCGACGAGCTGAGCTTCAGCATAGCGCAGGGGCAGATCACCGCCCTGACGCAGCCACCCGCTCAGGCTAAGCCGCCGGTTTCGGCGCCCGAACCCGCCGCTCCCGCCTCGCCCGCGCCATCCGCGCCTTCGCCGGAAGCCGCCGATGGAATCAAGGTATACATAGACGGGGAAGCCGTCGCTTTCGACGTGCCGCCCCAAAACATCGGCGGGCGTATACTTGTGCCCCTTCGCGCCATATTTGAGGCTCTGGGCGCGGAGATCGAATGGGACGGCGCCGCCGGGACTGTCATCGCACAGAAAGGCGGCACGGTAGTGGCGCTGACCATAGGCGATGCGTCCCCAACGGTGGACGGCGAGGCTGTCGCCCTGGATCAGCCCGGAGTCATCGTAGAAGGCAGGACTCTGGCGCCGCTGCGCTTCGTGGCGGAGGCCTTCGGCGGCTCGGTGGAATGGGACGGCGCCGCCCAGGCTGCTTATATACTGAGATGAGCGCCGTTCGTCCCCCCGCCGCGCGAGCCGCACGCGCGCCCGGCATAAGCTATGCGGAATAGGAAGTATTACCGCTTAGCGGATTACCTGCTCATCGCCATGACCGCAGCTTTGAGCATCGCTGTGAAGACGGCGGTCAACCCCCTGGCGCAGCTGCTCACCAGCCCGCTTTTTATCCCCGGGGGCGTGGCGGCGGGAGGGTTCTACATGATGTTTATCGTGCTGCCTCCCGCCATCACCGGCAAGCGGGGAGCGGCCCTGCTCACCGCTCTGGTGCAGGCTGTGCTGGTGGTCATCCTTGGCGCGCCGGGCTCCCACGGAGCGGCTAGCCTGCTGACCTATACGCTGCCGGGGTTGGCGGCGGAGGCAGTATGGCTGCTGAGCGGCGCCCGGGCCGGCGGTTCCATATGCTGCTTCATCGCCGGCGTCTGCGCCAATATGGCCGGTAGCTATGCGGTAAACCTGCTGCTCTTCCGTTTGCCGCTTATCCCGCTGCTTTTGTCCCTGAGCGTAGCGGCGTTGTCCGGCGGCTTGGGCGGTTGGGCCGCCTGCGTGCTGGCGCGTCGGATCCGGCGCCTGGGGATATGGCGGGGTGAGACGAAATGAGCGGCCGCCGCAGCTTGAGGAGTGACGCGATGAAAAGGGATAACCGGTTCATCCTGGTTGCCGTGTGCGTTTTGCTGGCCCTGGTCGCCGCCCTGGCTTATCTGAACAGGGGCGACGCGGCGCTAAAGCGCGCCCTGCAGGAAAACCGGCAGTTTGTACTCAAAGCCGGGGGGGAGACGGCGGCAGTCGTCGGTTTACAAGACATAATAGATATAGGGACGGAGAAGTTTACCACGCGCTTGTCTACCAGCGTGACTTTGCCCCGGGACGCCGAGTTTGAAGGCGCAGAGCTCCGGACCATATATGCGCGGATGGGCGTGGATATATCGGAAGCCGCGCTTTTTGACGTGCGCGGGCTGGACGGCTACTTTTCCCCGCTGAAGGCGGAGGAAGTGGCGGCGGAGGGGGTGGTCTACGTATGCATATCTATGGACGGCGAGCTCCTGGCGGATAAGAGCGCCGGGGGTTGGGGACCGTATCTGCTGGTGATCCGCGGCTCAACATTTGCCCAACGCTGGTGTAAATATGTGGAGGAAATCGACGCACGGCGCTAATGCGAGGATTTGACGGTGGTAGTATAATAAAGATGCAGTGAAGTATATAACAAATCACACATTCATGGAGGGCTTCGGATGACGCTTACGCATATCGACGGCAAAGGGAACGCGGTGATGGTAGACGTAGGCGGCAAACCCGCCACAGAGCGGGAAGCCGCGGCGGAGGGCAGGATACGCATGAGCGCCGAATGCTTCGCCGCCATACAGGGCGGGGCGGCGAAGAAGGGCGACGTACTTGGCGTAGCGCAGGTAGCCGGGATCATGGCGGTGAAGCGGACGCCGGAGCTTATCCCTTTATGCCATGTATTGAATATCACCAAGGCGGGTCTTGAACTTACCCTCCATCCCGATAAGCTGGAAGTGGAAGCGGTTTGTACGGTGCGTACCTACGGGCAGACCGGCGTGGAGATGGAAGCCTTGACCGGCGTATCCGTCGCTTTGCTCACCGTGTATGACATGTGCAAGGCTATGGATAAAGGCATGGAGATACACAGCATACGCCTGACAGAGAAATCAGGGGGCAAAAGCGGGCGTTATCAGCGAAACGCGAATGTGGCGCCAAGCGGGGAGGACGGAAAAGGTTGAAGGATTCCTTTGGGCGCGACGTCGAATATATGCGTATATCCGTCACCGACCGGTGCAATTTGCGATGCAAATACTGCATGCCGGAGGATCTGCCCGATATCCCCCATCCGGAGATATTGCGCTACGAAGAGATACTGAGGGTCTGCGCCGCCGCGACGCGCCTTGGGATACGCAACTTCCGCGTGACGGGAGGCGAGCCTCTGGTGCGGCGGGGTTGCGTAGACTTTATCCGGAAGCTGGGTGAATTGCCGGGCGTCGGGAAGCTGATGCTCACTACAAATGGCGTTTCTCTGGAGCGGTGCGTACCGGAATTGGTAGAGATCGGGATCGATTCTGTCAATATCAGCCTGGACGCCTTGGACAGAGAAAACTATCGGATGATCACGGGATATGATGTTTTTGCCGATGTGTACCGGGGGATCATGGCGGCCCTCGCGGCCGGGCTGCGGGTGAAGCTCAACTGTGTGGCAATGCGTGGGGTTAACGAAGAGCAGCTCCTGCCCATCGCGAAGCTGGCTGCGCGCCACCCCCTCGACGTGCGCTTCATCGAAAGCATGCCCATCGGGGCGGGAAAAGGTTTCGACCCGGTTACCGGGAAAGAGATCGTTGCTTTGCTGGAGAAACATTTCCCCGGTTTGGAGGAAGACCGGGAACGCCGAGGGTTTGGGCCTGCCGCGTATTATATGCATAAAGATTTATTAGGCCGGATTGGCGTCATCGACGCCGTGAGCCACGGCTTTTGCGAAAGCTGCAACCGGATCCGCCTCACCAGCGACGGCTTGCTGAAGACTTGCCTCTACTATAGCGAGACGGTGGACTTGAAGCCTATCCTTCGCCGGGGTGGGGACGATAGCGCCCTGGAAATGGCGATCCGGGAAGCGGTGGCCCACAAGAAGGAAAAACATCTTTTCCATGAGGATAGGCAGGAGGCGGAAGGGCGAAAGATGTCCCAGATCGGAGGATAAGTATGGGGATAATTAAAGCGATTTGTATCAGCGATAAGCGGGGCATACAGAAGCATGAGGTGGAACGAGCCGTACTCGACCCGCGATGGGGCATAGCCGGCGACGCCCATGGGGGGGACTGGCACCGGCAGGTGAGCCTGCTATCCTATGAAAAAGTGGAAGAGTTCCGGGATAGAGGGGCGGAGGTCGGGCCGGGCGCCTTCGCGGAAAACCTCTTGGTGGAGGGCTTCGACTTCCGCGCCATGCCTGTGGGCAGCCGCTTTGGGAGCGGCACGGCGGTACTGGAAATGACGCAGATCGGGAAGGAATGCCACACCCATTGCCAGATCTATCAGAAAATGGGGGACTGCATCATGCCCCGCGAAGGGGTATTTGCCGTCGTCCTGCAGGGCGGGGAGATCGCCGTGGGGGATGAGCTCACACTCCTCCCGCCTTCGGAAGCCCCCCGGAAGCTGAGGGCGGCGGTGCTGATCCTCAGTGATAAAGGGTCAAGGGGCGAGAGGGAGGACAAATGCGGGCCCCTGATGGAGCGTATGCTGAAGGAAGCGGATTACGATACGGTAGAGACTTTGGTCATCCCCGATGAAGGGAAGCAGATCGAAGAAGAGCTGATACGATTCAGCGAAGGCCGCCAGGTAGACCTGGTGCTCACCAGCGGCGGCACGGGCTTTTCCAGCCGGGATGTGACGCCGGAAGCGACTATGGCCGTGGCGTCGAGAATGGTTCCCGGCATAGCCGAAGCGATGAGGGCGTACTCCATGCAGATCACGAAGCGGGCTATGCTGAGCCGGGGCGTGGCGGCGATCCGGGGCAGGACCCTCATCGTGAATCTGCCGGGCAGCCCCAAAGCCGTGGAGGAAAGCTTAAGTTATGTGCTGCCTGAGCTTGCCCATGGCCTGGAGATCCTCCGGGGCGAGGCGGAGGACTGCGCCAGGACATAGAAAGACAAGGCTGCTTTCGCGCCGCTGCTTCGAGGATGATCAAATACGGGCGAAGGAACCTTTTCCGGCGCTAACGGCGGTTTCGTTTCGCCGGTTTTTTTAGTTCCGCTAAATATATACGAAAATTCAGCGCTACATGGCAAAGGATAAAGAAAAGGAATCCAAGGGAACAACGGGCGTGGAACCGCAGGAGCGAGGCCCGCCGGAAGCCCAGGATCATGCCCGTTTTCCCGAAGTACAGCATAGCTCCGGTGGCGGAGACGAGCAGCAGCAGCGGCAGCAGCAGGCTGGACAGTAGGGCTTTAAGCTGGGGGCGATTCATCGCGCCACCTCTTCTTCAAGGACGATCTCCAGTAAATAGTTCGTAAAGCGCTGCCCGAACATGTCATCCAGGATCACCACACGCATGGCGCCCGGCTCCCCATTCTTCATGGGGAGCGCTTCGCCGTCGTCTTCGTACATGAGATAGACGCAGTTTTCCTTCAGCACCTCGTCCATGGTAATGTCGGATATGTATTCATCCACGCCCACAGCCCGCAGCCAGCGGTAACGATCCTTAAGGCCGGGATCGAGCAGATCAAGCACATCGGCCAGCAGGGCGCCGCGGAAGCTATGCTGGGTAACGCCTGCTGAAGAATGTATGCTTAAGGTGCGTTTGACGGAAGGCAGTCCCCGGATTTCCGATAAGGGTATCTCGCCCAGTACGACGCCGTAAGCGCGGATGGCCAGGCGGCCGACCTCCCGGGGACCGTCGCCCTCGCCCGGGTCGAAGCGCACCATCAAGGGAACCGGCGGCGCGTCCTCGCCGCAGACGAATTCGCGATACAGGCCAAAAGCGGCGTTTACGCCGTTGACTATGCCTTCGGTGGTCACGGTGGCGCCGGTGATGCACACCACGTCCTGAGCGTTCCGGGCTTCCAGCCGGGCAAGCTGCAGGTACGCCCCCGCGTCTTTGCCGGCGAAGCGCCCGGTAAACCATGGGCTTTCCACGTCCCGCACGTAGTGGTCGGTTTCTTCATGCCCCATGATGGACATGCCGATACTCATGCCGCTCTGCCCGTCGATCACCAGGGCCAGCTTCACCGGGCCGCTGTAGGCGACGGGCTCGCAGATGAAGCCGTAAAGCCCGGCGTCCGTACGGGCGGTAGCGACGACGGCGGGGAATTTATCGGCGCGTTCCTTTGTCAGCGCCTCAGTAGTGACGTCCCGGAAGTCTTCCGGCGCCACGCCGGCGATAACGGCGAGGGCGCCTGCTTCGTCCGGACCGAGCCGGGGCGTTTTATACCCGCAGCCGCCGAGGGGGAGCATACACGCCGCAGCAAGAAGCGTGATTAGCAGGATAACTCGAGATGCTTTATCCATTGGACACCTCTTCAGCCTGAGATTGTCATGGCGCCGCGGCAATGAGCGTGAAGGAATCGATCACGCCGCCATCCGCGCTGTAGGCGGTAACGCTCAGCGAATCGCCTTCAGCCAAGAGCGCGAGATAATTCGGCGCTTCCGCTGTCCGCGCCAGGTAAGGCCGATCGTCATGGGTGTAGCTTGCCTTGCCGCCGGAAGCGGCCATCAGCTGAACGAACGCGCTCCCCAAAGAGCCGGCGTCAACTGTATCCGATCTTATGGCAGCATCTCCGCCGGCATTCATGGGCAGGCTGCGGGCATAGTTGTGCTGATGCCCGGTCAACAGCAAATCCACGCCGTATTCGACCAGCAGCGGCAAGAAGGAATCACGCATGGTCTGCGCCCTGGCTTCGTCCTTCGGACTGTTGATGACCGTCAGGAACGGATGATGGCAGACCGCGATACGCCAGTCCGCCGCGGCCGCAGCTTCGCCGCTCAGGTCGGCTTCAAGCCAGGCGATATCGGCTTCATTGGCCGCGCCCATGATGTTGCTGTCCAGAATGACAAAATGGACGCCTTTCATGTCGAATGAATAAAACCAGCCCTCCCCCGGGCGCTCCGGCGCGGCGTCGGGCAGGGTGAACTGATTTGCCAGCAAAGCCTTATTATCATGATTGCCCGCGGCGGCGGCTACGGCGAGCCCATCCAGAGCCATACCGGCGGCGTCCCAAAAAGCTCGCCATTCATCCTCGTCGGCGCCGTCGTTGACCGTATCGCCCCCCAGCAGCAGCAGCTCCGGGCGCCTGTCGGCGACAGCCCGGGTCAGTAGGGCGCCGAAAGCGCCGTAGTCGCCCGTCAGCGGGTCTGCCTGAGTATCGCTCATGAATAGGAACATAAAGGGCGAGACGCTTTCAGGCGGCTCCGTTATATTTTGTACGGCGCCCGCTGACGGTTCGGATGGTTTGGGCGCTTCTCCGGCGACCGGCACATCCGCGCCCGGTAGCCGCGCGTCGACGCTACAACCGCAAAGCGGCAAAAACGCGAAAATAAGCAGCGCGATAAGTAAGAAATGCGGAGATATTCTTTTGCGGAATTTATAATCGATTCGCATGCCGACATCATAACATCCATCCGCCGGAATGACAATTCCTCGCGTAATATGGCTCAGGCCTGGGCTACTGCGCTTCGCCATGCTCGCGGATTAGCCTGTTTAGCCGCCTGATCTCCAGCAGGAGGAATATACCGACGATGACGGTGGACGTGAAGTCCGATATGGGGCCGGAGTAAAGGATGCCGTTCATCTGGAAAAGGCTGGACAGGACGACGACCAGGGGGAGCAGGATCAGCAGCTGCCTGGACAAAGTAAGCAGGATCGAGGTCTTCGGCTTGCCCGCGAATTGGAAGTACGCCGCCCCCGCCTGCTGTACGCCGGTGACGAAGATCATCGCCCGAAATACGACGAGCATACGGCTGCCCACGGCGATGAGCTCCGGGTCGTTGTTGAAGAACGCCAGTATCTGGGCGGGAAAAAGTCTGGTGAGAAGCCAGCCGAAGATAGAGATCAGCGTAGCCGCGATGAGCGTGTAGTATAATGTCGTCTTGACCCGCTGATAGTTCTTCGCGCCGATGTTGTAGCCGACGATGGGCTGTACGCCCTGGTTCAGGCCGAGTATGGGCTGGCCGACCAGGCTGCTGACATTGTTGGTGATGCCCCAGGCAGATATGGCGATATCGCCGCCATATAAGCCAAGGCGGGTATTCATGACCACCGACAGTATGCTCTGGGTGAAGTTCATGAGAAAGGTGGGCAGGCCCAGCTGCATGACCTGGAGCAGGTAGCGGGGCTTCAGCCGGAGATACCGGAGCTTGAGCCCGATGTGGCGCTTTTTATTTGTCAGGAAGGCGAGCATCCAGATGGAAGTGGAGAGCTGGGCGCAGAAGGTGCCCAGGGCGGCGCCCCTGATCCCCAGGTGGAAGACAAAGATGAACAGGGGCGTGCACACGAAGTTGACCCCCGCGAAAAGCAGCATGGTCATCATAGCCCGCTTCGGGTAGCCTTCGATGCGCATCATGGGGTTCATCATCATGAAGAAGCCGAAAAGGAAGCCAAACATGATGATGTTGATGTATTCACTGGCATAGGGCATGATCGTCTCGCTGGCGCCGAAGGCCCGCAGGATGGGTATCATGAAGGCATGGCCCACGACCACATTGATGGCGGCCAGGATCACGTTGAATAAGATAGACGAGCCCAGTATCTCCCGGCAGCTCTCCGGATCCCCTTCCCCGAGCTTGATGGCGATAGCCGCCGCGCAGCCGTTGCCGATCAACTGGTTCAGGGACGACTGGACCATGGTGATGGGCCCGCATATAGCGATGGCGGCTATGCCCAGGGGCCCCATGCTCCGGCCTACAAAGGTCATGTTGATGATGTTGAACGCCGCGGAGACCATGGTAGCGACCATGGAGGGCAGCGAGTAGCGAAGCATAAGCTTTGGGATGCCGGCTTCACCGAACTGGGCGGTGTTGTCTGCCGGCTTGGCCGGTTTACTGATCAAAAGGGCGCCTCCTTTGTATAGGACCCCGCCCGCGCAATACCTGCGTGGCGTCGCCGCTAAAAAACGTATGCCGTCATCATAACACATAGCGGGTTGCATTTAAATGAAATCCGGATAAAATAATGGTTATGAAAAAGCAGACGACTTTTGGCGCTTTCCGGCTAGCCGCTTTGCCGGCGGCGATCCTGCTTATCGCAGCCTTGCTCGCGGGGGCGGCTTGCGGGGGCGCCGACACGGCAGGCGAAAGCGGCGGCGGCAAGCGTGAGCCGGGCGCTGGCGCCGGCCCTGAGAATCCAAGCAGCGCCGCTGCTTCCGTTACCGCCGCCGGTACCGGTCCGGGTAATACGGGCGACCCGGCTTCCGGCGCTTTGGGCGGATCCGGTATAACCATATCCGGCGACGGCATAGAAGGAGAGCTGACCTTCACCTTCGCCGAGCTGCTGGCCCTGCCGGACGCGGCTTTTGAGCATGCCTACTCCACCATCAACAACTGGCCTGCCTCGCGCTTCTATGCCGGCCGGGGCATAAGGGTGGCGGCGATCCTTGAGGCGGCGGGCGTGTTGGATACGGCAAGCCTGATCACTTTCCGCTCTGTTGATTCCTATGAGACGGCGCTGACACGGGAACAGCTCCTTGGCGGCGCCCGCTATTATTATCCCTTTGCAGCGGAAGGCAGCGATGAAGACGCAGAGATTGTGGAGCCCATTCTCGCTTACGAGTTTAAGGAAGGCTCGGCGGACCTGGCTAATGCGGCGCCCGGGGACTTCTGCCTGCTCTTCGGGCAGCGCAGCCCATTTGAGCATACGAACCCGGCTTTCGTGGAAAACATCAGCGAAATACTGGTATCCGCCGCGCCGCCGGGGCAATGGCGGGAAGCGGGCATATTCCCGGCTTCAGGGCGTATCGAAGCCGGGGATAGTATCAAGCTCCAGCATCCGGAGTTCGGCCTGGTCAAGATGTTTTATACCCTGGACGGTTCTGAGCCCACCGAGCTTTCAACTATGTATAATCCCAGCACTTACCGCCCGGAACTCAATAAACCCATCGTATTTACCGAAAACGCCGTACTGAAGGTACTGGTTACGGGCTACGGGCGGGAGGACAGCCCCATCGCCGTATACGAGATCATTGTGGAGGACTAGTATGAAAAAGCTTGTTGCAGCTCTGATACTAACAGCGGTTCTCGCCCTATGCGCCTGTGGGGGCGGCGGGGCCGTGACCCGCGTCTCGTCAGCGTCGCCCCAGGCGTCCGGCGGGCCGGGCAGCGGGGACCCCGGCTATGAAGCCCGGGTAGTCGTTGTAGAAGGTCTGCCCGCCGGCACGGCTTTCGTGACGGTAGCCGATCTGAGGGCATTGCCCCAATACGAGATGGAGGGCAGCTATCAGCGCACGACGGGTATGCATGAAAGCTTCCATATGAAGGGACCGTATCTGAGCGAGCTGATCGCTTCTCTCGGCGGCGACCTGTCCGGGTATGCCGGGGTGGGGGTCGTCGGGTCGGACGCGTACTATTGCCTGCTTTCCCGGGAGGTCATAGAAGCAACGCCTGACCTCATGCTGGCGGTGACGATCGACGGGGAGGCGAAGCTGGATGAGGATACGGCTCCGGCGCGGCTG
Organism: Clostridiales bacterium; assembly: GCA_009782505.1. Lineage (GTDB taxonomy): Bacteria > Bacillota > Peptococcia > DRI-13 > UBA5745 > WRMS01. The sequence goes on along the minus strand of WRIW01000031.1, from coordinate 9,052 downwards.
GCGGCGCAAGGGCAGTTCGGTCCGTATTGGGTAAAAATGGTAGAGCGCATCGTCCTTTACGACGTTGTTCCCCAAAAGGAGATCACATCCGTATGGGCCTTTGACAGCCTGACCGAAGGGATAGAGCCATATTTCTATGAATACTACGGCAGCAAGGACGCGTCCATCGAGCTCGCTCAGATATTCTCCAGGCTGGACTATGTGGACAGCGGCGCATTTTTCACCATGAAGTCCTCCGACGGCTTCAAGAAAAACGAAGTGATCAATATGGTGAAAGCGCGCTACTACATCAAGACGGAAGGGGAGGACGCCCCCACCAACATCTCGCCTTACATCAAGCTGGGCATGAACGTCCATCATATAGCATGGTTTTCCTCAAATGCGGACGCGGTACTTTTCCTTGAGGAAATGATGAAGTATATGGACACGTCAGACTTAGGCGGGCAGCGGGGGATACCGTTGAATGAAGCCTTATACGAGGTGGAAGTGGAAGCGCTGCGGGATCGCATGTTCCGCATACAGGGGGCAAACGGGGAAAGCGTGATCGTCCCGGGGGAGGACCTTAGCATGGGCATATTGGCGCCCGGCCCGGGCGGCTCCATAAAAGTGCTGTGGCAGCCGGGGAGCGGATACGACGACGTGGATCGCCTGCTGCGCATACGCCTGGTCAGCGAGGTGGAAACAACCGGGACAAGCACAACGGGCGCCGACGCCGGCAGCCGGTACGCGACGCCGACCGGCGATACGATACTGACCATAGAAGGCGACGGGGTAAAGCAGCCCTTGTATCTATCCCTGGACGATCTGAAGGGGATGGAAGACGCCTATACGGAGGCAATCTATACCACGCTAAATAACTGGCCCACAAGAGGGTTTACCTCGGCGAAGGGCGCGGACATACAATACTTGCTGGCGCTGGCGGGGCTTAAGCCGGAAGCGAAAAGCCTCAGGGCGGAGTCGGCGGACGGCTACTATGCGGCTTTCACCCTGGAGCAGTTGACCGAGCCCCACTATAGCTACCCCATCCCAGAGAACGGCTTTGGCGTGACGGAATCCGTTCCGGTAAAGGCTATCGCTGCCTGGGCCTATCGGGACGGCACGGCGGATCTCAGCCGGGTCAGGGACGATGACTTACGATTATTCATCGGACAGAACGGGATAAACGGCGTAAATACTTCCGCCATGGTCAAGCAGTTGGCGAGGGTCGTTGTCGGCGCCGCAGACCCGGGGCGGTGGCCGGCGCCGGCCATATATCGGGAAGGCGGGCTTATCTCCATGGATCATGAGTCGATGGATCAGGTGAAGATACACTATACCGTGGACGGCTCCGAGCCTACGGCGCACAGCCCTATATATAATCCCAGCACGTCCTACTTCCAGCCGGACATGAACCAGCCTTTCCCTCAGCCCAAGCCGGGCGCGACCATTAAGGCGATAGCCGTGGGCTATGGCCGGTACGACAGCGAAACCGCCGTCCTGAATCCTTAGGATCTGTAAAGCGATAAATTGCGAATCTTCCTTGTCTTTTTGTCGCCTGACTGCGTTGTCGTCACCTTGCGTACCACAGCAGGTACACGACGGTTCCTCCGCCTTGCCAGACAGCAAAAATACAGCGGAATTTTTCGCAGTTTATCACTTTACAAATCCTTAGCAAAAAAGGAGGATCGGCAGAGAATGAGCATGTTTTATTCGAAAAGCAGATCCCGGCTCCGCGCCGCCGCCGTACTGGCCGCGTGCCTGCTGGCCGCGGGCTTGCCCTGCCTGGCCGGGGGCTGCGTTGCCCCTGCCCGGGCGCCGGAGCCGAAGCCTATGTCCAGGCAGAATTTCCAGCTGGATACGCTGATCACGATCACGATATACGACAGCGACGATCAAAGTATATTTCAGGAAGTATTCGATGAGATCGCCAGGCTGGAAAGCCTCCTCTCCGCCGCGGCGCCCGGCAGCGACCCGGACAGGCTCGCTCTAAGCGCGGGGCAGGGGTACGTCGAGGTATCGGATGATACGATACTGCTGCTGGAGGAAGGCGCGCGCTTTTCCCGCTTGTCCGGGGGCGCCTTCGACTGCACGGTGGGCCCGCTGGTTTCCCTCTGGGGGATCAAGGATACCGGCGGGCATTACCCCACAGAGGCGGAGCTTGCGGAAGCTTTATCCCAAATCGGCTATGAAGGCGTCCTGGTCAAAGAGGGCAACCTGGCTATGTTGAAAAACGCCGGGATGAAGGCGGATTTCGGCGCCGTGGCTAAAGGTTATATCGCGGACCGGGTCAAGGAGTTGCTCGCCGCCAGGGGGATACAAAGCGCCGTACTTGACCTGGGGGGCAATATCGTCCTGATCGGGAGCAAGCCGGACGGGTCGCCCTTCCGCATCGGCGCCAGGGATCCTGCCGGGGGGGCGGCGGACTACTTCGGCGTATTTGAAGCCGCGGATATCAGTCTTGTGTCCTCAGGCTCATATGAACGCTACTTCGTCCACGAAGGGAAGGCATACCACCATATACTGGACGTCCGTACGGGTTTCCCGGCGGACAATGAGCTCATGCAGGTGACCATCCTCTCGGATAAATCCGTGGACGGCGACGGATTCTCCACCACCGCGTTTCTGCTGGGGCTTGAAGGCGGGCTCCGCCTGGTCGGCGGCACGGAGGGCGTGGAGGGCGTCTTCGTGACGAAGGATAAAAAAGTATACGCCACCGAGGGTATCGGCGGCGCATTTACGATTGTGTCGGATGAGTACGAATTCGCGCGATAAGCCGTCCCCGCTGCTTTGTGCTAAGCCGTCCTGTTATCAGTCGAACTTGCGCAGCCCCAGGCTTTGCATCCAGTGATCCAGCTGGTCCAGCAGGCGGTGTTCGTCCAGGTCGGTGCGGTCGCCGGGCTGGCTTCCTTCGTAGTGCATGACGCTGAGCCCCGCCTCCTTCAGGTACATGGCCTGCTCTTTACGGGTCAGCGTGCACCCCACGCCATGGCGCCATATCGCCAGCAGCGCGCCGTCCGCCTGCATGAACTTGGCGAACTTGACGATCATGTCCCGGTGGATGTATTCGTCGACCTTCATGCCCATGGCCCCCGCTTCACCGAATGAAGCCCTGCCGTCCCGGGAGATGCAGACCCGGATGAAGTCCTCCCGGGTCTCTATGGGCGTATCTTCCGGCCACTGCTTGGCCCCGGGGTACTCGATGGTCCCGTCCGGGTGGGTGATATACATCCCGCTGCCATTGGAGTACTGGGAACCCATGCAAACCGCGCCGTAATCCTCCATATAGCGGTAGTATTTCAAATAGTGCCAGGAGGGGGGATGGGCCTCGATCCAGCGGAAGCGCTCGTTAGCCACGGCGGCGATGTGGTTGTCCGCCCGCCATTTCACCTCATCCACGACCATTCTCCAGAATTTGTTCGTTTCCTCCGGGTCGACTTTCGTCAGGCCGCCAAGGGTGAAGATGGAGTAGGTGTCCTTTACGGACAAGGGGCTTGGGATGGTGCTGGCGCAGATACGGGTGATCTCCCTCCGGGCTGCCTGCGTCGCCGACCGGTCCCGCAGGACCTGGACCAGCTTTTCGTCGTCGCATTGCTGCCCGAAGATGCGCTCGATGTCATTGACGACCCTCAGATTGCAGTACGTGTTGTGCTCAAGAAAGGCTTTCTCCCGCTCGTCGTCTTCTTCGCCTACGTACATACAGGCGTCCGACCCCCATTGAGGCATGTTTTCGAAGTCCCTTGCCTGCTGCCCCCTCTTCGCGTGCTGGTCGCACTGGCATGGGTGGGGGATGACCAGCTGGCGTTTTTGCCAGGGCGAGCCGTCTTCCAGATAGCCGAGGAACTGGCAGCCCCAGCATGTACCTACATATCCGCAGAGCTCGCGCCCCCAGCCGCGGATCTCGCTGGCCAGGCGCGCCTTGCGGGCGAAGGCGTCGTTTTTGGCCTGTATCATCGATCCGATGGGATTGTCGTGAATGACGGTGAGGGCGGGAAAGGCTGGCGCCAGCTCCCAATTGCCCTGTGCCACGACATTGCTCGTACTCTTTGCCGAGTCTTCATACCCCGCGCGGAGCTCCTTCGCTTTCGCCCAGAACTCCAGAGGCCGCGTCTCCCAGAGTTGGCCTTTTGCCATATGTCATGCACCTCCTTAGATGAGCCGCGCCAACATCAAGAGCCGGCGCGGCTTTTGTATTATCCCTGCTTCTGATAGAAGGTCCTGCCGTATTTGTTGTACTCGTCCGTGATCCACCGGGCGTGGTTGATCACTTCCGGGTCATCGCTTGGGCCGTAGTAAGACGCCCAGAAGCAGAAGCCGCCGCCGGGGGCGTAGCTGTCGATGCAGTCCCGCACCGCCTGGCGCACCACTTCTTCCTCCGCGCCGTACCAGCCGGCAGGGCCCTGGGAATTCCAGCAGCCGGTGAGGATGAAGCTGTTGCCGTATTTCTTCTTGATCCCCGCCAGGTCGTTGGAGACCTGGGCTGGGTTCCAGATGTTCACGCCCATGTCCCGCCAGTCTTCGATGAAGTCCTCGCAGCGCCCGCAGCAGTGCATGTCTACGGGCAGGCCCCGGTCCATGGCGAACTTTGCCACCCGGGAGGTGAAGGGCTTGATCACGTTCCTGTACGTCTCCAAGGAGATAAAGGGCCTCTGGGCGGTGGCGATGTCGTCGCTAAGGCGGAAGATGTCCGGCTTGATGTAGTCGATGAGGTTCGATATAGCCGTCTCATAGTAGGTCGCGAGATGATCGTAGAATTCCATGACGGCTTCCGGCTCTTCCTGCAGGGCGCATAAGCCTTCGGTGAAGCCCATGGTATTCATCAGCGGCATGAAGAAGCCCGCCGGGGCGCCCATCTGCACGCAGGACTGCGTCCGGTCGATATGGGCCGCGGCTTTATCCGCTATCGCCCTCCAGTCCATCCCGTCTAAGCTGGGCAGCTTGATGACGTCCTTCCACTTCCTGACGTCGTCGAGGATGAACCGGTTAGGCGTCGGCAGCTCCTGCCCGCCGGTGTCTTCCGTGGGCGAGTACTCCACGCCGAACATGTCGATGCGCCCGCCGCTGGGGCCTTTCTTCGGCGGAAAAAGCTCCGCCCGCACATCCACGCAGGGGTAGGGATGATTCTCCGGGTCCTCTTTGTGCTGGAGGGTACCCTTGCGGGGCACCCAGGCCGGCTCCTTACCTTCGATCACACGCAGCAGGTTTTCACGTTCCGTCATTGGCATTGTCATTTCCCCCGTTCCTATTATTTTCTGTTTCCAATGTGATGTCCTTGACCCATTTGCCGCCCAGCACCCTGGGCAGGGTGACCAATGTCTTTACGATGTCGTCGCACTTCAGCATGGCGTATACCGCGGGGACGGCCCAGTGCCAGACGTGGCCGCTCAGGAAGCCGAGAGGGATGGCGATGACCCATATGGTCAGCACGTCGATCAGGGCTACAAAGCGCGTGTCGCCGCCGCCCCTGAGCACCCCCACGAGGGATACCATGGAGAAGGCCTGGAAAATCGCCAGGAAGGCGTAGACGGTCATCATCTGGTTGGCGTAGATTTTCGCTATATCGGATATATTATAGAACGAAAGCATGGGCTTTTTTAATGTAAGCATGAGTGTCATGGATACGAGGCCCAGGCAGAAGCTGAGGAAGATCAGCTTGAGCGCCCTGGCCTTCGCCAGCTCGTACTTGCCGGAGCCAACCGTGTTGCCGATGATGACGGCGGAGGCGTTGCCGGCGCCAAAGATGGCGATGGAGACAAGCTGGATCAGCACGCCGCAGATGCTGTTTGCCGCGGTAAACTCGGTGCCCATCCGCCCCACGATGACGGCGATGGTGGAGGCGCCCATGCCCCATAGGAATTCGTTGATGACCACGGGCAGGGCATTGCGGATGAAGGTACGCAGTATGCCGAGCTTCTTGGCGAAAAATAACTTGACCCGATAGTGGATGTTCTTTTCGTAGCGGATCATGTAGAGCAGGACGATGGCTATCTCCACCACCCTGGATATCACCGTGGCGATGGCCGCGCCCTCCACCCCCAGGGCCGGGACGCCCAGATGGCCGAAGATGAAGACCCAGTTGCAGAAGATGTTGGTAAAAAACGCGGCGAGGTTGACGAACAGGGATATCTTCACCGTGCCTGTGGAGCGGAGCACCATCAGCGTGTACGCGCCGAAGCAGTGGATGATATACCCCAGGCATACGATGCGCAGGAAGCTTGCGCCGGTCTCGATCACGGCGGGGGACGTGGTATATATCGACAAAAACTGCCGAGAGAAGAAGAGGCCGATGGCTGTGAAAATCAGCGTTGCCACAGCCAGTATGCGGTAGGTGACGGTCATGACTTTGTAGATGGAGCCCGTGTCCCGCTTACCCCAGTACTGGGCGATGAGGACATTGGAGCCGCTGGACAGGCCAAACACGAGTAGCTGCTGGATGAATCCGAGCTGATTCGCCAGGGCCACCGACGAGAGCTGTATGTCCCCCAGGCGGCCCACCATCATGGTATCCGCCATGGAGATGCCCACCATGATGAGGTTCGCGCCGGCCATGGGCAGGAGTATGCGGACAAATTGAAGGAAAAAGGCTTTGTCTTTAAAGAAATCCTTAAAGAAATACCGGTCCATGACAACGTTTTGTTCCATCATGATACGAATGGCTCCTTTATCAAGCCGCGGGGCTCCCGGCGCTAGGCTGCCCCGGGAGCGGCGGGTCTTATAGATCGATGGTAAAAAACGAGTTTTGCAGCAGATCGATGATCAGCAGTTTTTTTCTGAGCAGATCCTCCCGGCCGGCCAGGAGCTTCAGCGCCTCGCTGCATTGGATGGCCGCCACCATCTGGGGCGTGAAGGGCGGGTTGCCCGCGGCGTTGTTTGGCGGCGCGGATCCTTTGCCGCCGTAGAGGGCGCTGATGACGCCGTCCCCGGGGAAGATGCAGCAGACCTGGCCGTAGAAGCCGCCGATGGCGCCGTGTACGAGGGGGATGCCTGCCGCCTCGCAGCCCGCTTCCAGGATGAGCCGGGCTGAGGCGCTGTCAAGGCAGTCCACAGCCGCGTCGCAGCCGGACAGTATGGAGGCGCTGTTGGCGGCGGTGAGCATCTCCCCGCGGGCGACGATCTCCACCTCGCTGTTGACGGCTGCCAGAGCTTCCTTCGCTTCCAGGGCCTTGCTCTTGCCTAAGTTGCGCTCCGTACAAAACAACTGGCGGTTGAGGTTGCTTGCGTCGAAGACGTCTCCATCCACCAGCGTCAGGCGCCCCACGCCAAACCGGGCCAGGCACATGGCGGCATAACCGCCTAAGCCGCCGCAGCCCACGACGCAGACGGATTTCCCGCGTATGGCTTCGACTTCTTCCCGGGAGAAGGCGTTGACGTTCCTGCTGTATCGGGTAAAATCCCTGATCATATCACACCCCGTAGCTTTCAGGCGCCTCCCGCTGCTATTAAAGCGGCTGGCACGTTGGGCAAAAGTAAACGTTGCCGCCCAGGTATGACTTCCGCAGAACCGTACTGCCGCAGGCTGGGCAAAGCCGCCCCATGGTCTTGGACGACAGTATGGTGACATAGCCGCCGGGGCTGCCGAAGAGGTCTTTCTCCGTATCCCGGCCGCCGCCGTCCGCCATAGCCCGCAAAATGCCTTTAAAGCTTTCGTATAGCTTGGCGTACTGCCCGTCGGACAGGGACGACAGCTTGGCCTGGGGATGGATACCGGCGGTGAAGAGGACGTCCTGCAGGCAGCCGTTGCCAAAGCCGGGTATGCGCTGCTCCGTGGCCAGCAAAGCTTTGACGCTGGTGTTGGGTTTGACCTGATCCCGTATGCTTTCGAAGTAGGCCTCGTCGAAAGCGGCGCTCAGCGGGGAGGGCATTTCCTTCCCCACGAGATAGTAGAAGTTGTCGTTGGCCCCTTCGGGGAAAGCCATCATCCCGCCGTACATTTGCACCGTACAGGCGATGAAGCCGCCGTCGTCGAACTCCAGATAAAGCTGATGCTTGGGCGGAACCTTGCTCCCGGCTTTATACCAGCGGGGCGCCGTACCGTCGTGAAATGTGATACGGGCGTCTCCGGCTTCGATCTCTACCTGCCCGCCGTTGGCGTGAGCGTCGCTAATGGTTTTGCCTTCGAGGAGGGCGGGATAGCCCTGGGGGTCACCGAAGTAGAAGGCGAAGCCGTGGGGGGAGTGGGCCGCCTCGGCTTTGATGATTTTCCTGCCGGACAAGGTTTCTTTGATCTGAGCCGCGATGGTTAAGGCTTCCGGTATCTCTAGCATGCTGGGCACCTCCTATGTGCCGCGTTAGCCGCGTATGCGTCAACGCTGGGCTCATCTAAGATTACCACAATAACGCGGGCGCCGCAAATAATATGAACATGATCAGGTGATACGGTGGCGGAGGCCCTCGCTTCTGCATAGTGCTTTCTCGTTTCTGCATATAAAACACGCATTTATATGCAGAAAACCTCGCGATTCTCTTGTTTTACTGCATATAAAATGCTAAAATATATGCAGAATTGGAAAAGGGGGATTACGTTGAGACGCTTTGATTACTCCTTCCTTGAGAAGGGGGCGCTACCCGCCGGACTTGTAAACGTCGTAGGCGCTATCGCCGAACTACGTGAGCGGGAAATCCGGTTGAAGGATAACTATCCTGATGTTTTTACCAGACTGGAAAGCATCGCGATGGTACAATCCGTAAAAGGGTCAAACGCAATAGAGGGGATCGTTACCAGCGAACAACGCATCAATGAGATCGTCAATCAAAACAGCGCTCCGCTGAACCATGATGAGGCTGAAATCGCCGGGTATCGCGACGCCCTCGGTTTGATCCATCAAAATTTTAGCGGCCTTGATATTCGCGAAAACGATATCCTCCGGCTCCACGAAATCATGCTGTCATACGCGCCCATGAGGGGCGGCTCATATAAGCAAAACGACAACGTCGTTATGGAAGTGGACGCGGCCGGCGTACGGCGGGGACGGTTCGCGCCGACCCCCCCCCACGAAAACCCCGACTTTTTTTTCCGGGGGGGGAATTTGGAGTTTCGCGGCATAGGATTGCCTGAGCCCGTTTTGCGGAAGATCTA
>WRIW01000030.1 GCA_009782505.1 Clostridiales bacterium | reverse complement strand
GGTATCAGGATGAAGCGTACCGTTCGCTTTGCGGCAATTCGAAAAGGCAGATAGCTGAAACAATCGCAAAGCTGAAAGCCGAAGGGCGTGATCGTGAAATCTCAGGCGCTATTAAACGGTTGAAAGAGGCCGAAACGGACGTAATTCCAAAAGACCTTGCCTATGTCAGCGGCGAGTTGTTCGACGACTATATTCATGATATGACGATAATACAACGGTTCGCCGTGCTAAACCGTCAGGTGATGACAGAGATGATTTTACAAGGGATGTGTTTTACTGAGATTGAACGCTTTACGACGATTCATAATTACATTGACGCGGATTCAATGATTCTACGAAAGGGCGCTGTGTCGGCGAAACGGGGCGAACGGCTACTTATCCCGATCAATATGCGCGACGGGAGCCTCATTTGCGTCGGTAAAGGAAACGACGATTGGAATCAGTCCGCCCCGCACGGCGCAGGTAGGCTGATGAGCCGTACGGTTGCGTTCAAATCGCTGTCGATGGACGAATATGCCTCCGAAATGAGCGGGGTATTCACCACGAGCGTCTGTCGCGGCACGCTTGACGAATCGCCGATGGCATATAAACCTGCTGATGAAATCGTGTCGAATATTGAGCCGACCGCCGAGATTATCGAGCGCGTGCGTCCTGTATACAACTTCAAGGCAAGCGAATAGGAGTAAGTGATAAAAATGAAGGTCCGCTGGAAAGGGAAAACAGAATTTCTTATGTTAACGCATGGGAAGATTTATACGGTAATAGGCGTAGAAAAGGATTGGTACAGAATCATCGACGATAGCGGCGACGATTACCTGTATCCTCCCGAACCATTTGATATTGTCGATGACCAGGGCAACGGAGTCGGCGACAGCCTGCAACTGGATATCGGAGGAACGAGTTTCCTGTTTGAAGTGGCGGAAATCGGGAGCTGCAATACGAAAGATTATGACGACCTTGACTATTGGCTGGTGATCAAGGTCGAAATTCGGAATCGCTTTGTCCATTATCGTTGCCAGGGGGAGTATTTGGAATACCGGGATATAATCTCAATCAGGGATAACTTAAGCCGGTTGTTATCCGGCCAATTGAGTGAAATGAAAGAGCTCAGCTTTACCGAACCAGACTTTGAGCTTGCCATGTATCCGAAAGATGAGCTGAATAAACGCCCTGGATACTGGCGCAGGAATTGCCGTGATATGTGCGATATGTGCGTGGATTTTGTAATCAATTTTTATGACGACGGATACAATGGCGAAAGCTATGTTTTGCCCTTGGATGAAGATGAAATCGCTTTATTTCACGATTATCTGGATAAAGCCGTCGTTGCGTTTGACGCGAGGAATATGACGAACAAATCGATAAAAGAAATCGCTTATTGCACGAAATGTTATTCTGCCATTAGCGAGCAGCCGGGCTTCGAGACAAACGACGGGACATGGACGTGCGCCGTATGCGGACAACTGCTTTATGGCGACGAAATAGCGAACGTCGGGAACAAATACAAAGATGTGATATGGTATTGCGATGGCTGCGGCGCCATACTGAACAGGCAGATAGATTTTGATGACAGTCTTGGTTCTTGGGAACGCACAGAATGCGGCTTCAGGAATAGTATTTCAAGCAATGATATTCTTGATTCAGAATAGCTTGATACGCATAAGGATGACGTCCATAAAGCGATGAGTACGCATGGGGTGTCCCTCCTTATTTCAACCAGGCCAATCGCAATCGATAAAATCCTGCCGCTATACTATACCCGGCAACAAATTAAACAGGTTTTCGATATCTGTAAAACAACACCAACCTCCTCCCGCTCAGGATCCAGTCAGAGGAAACACTATGCGGCCACCTCCTTCTTGTGTTTACAGGGACACCTCCGCGTGACGGCTTTACGCGAGCCCGAGTATGGACTTGACCTCGTCCTGGCGCGCCAGAGGGCGGCCGACTTCCCTGGCGATCTCCTGGGCTTCCTGAAGCAACTCCACATTGGTCGGGTTGCGGGCGGGGTCGTAGAATAGTTCCAGGCCGGTTTTGACATGCCCCCCCAGCTCGATGACCCGCTTGATGAATGGGCGGGTATCGGCGCTCCCTTCCCCCCATATCGATACGAACCAGGGCAGGCCGCAGTCGCCCATCAGGTCGAGATAAAAGTACAAGCCTTCAAGCGTAGGCGGGACGCCGTTGGTATTGATGGGCGGTATAGCTACCGAACCATGATCCCCAAAGAAGTAGAAGTCGATGCTGGAACCTTTCGACGTCCGGCCGCGCTTGATATATTGCTGCGCCGTACGGAGGTAGCCCGGCTCGTATATCCCCCAGATGATGCCTATTTCGTGATCGATGCATGATTGGACTTGCCTGTTGAGCACGTCGAAGGGCACGGCGTAGGTCACGCCCGCGAGATTGCCCTTATCGTCGATGGCAAAAGGCAGATTCGCCGAGCCGCAGTCCACGCAGCTAAAGCAGACCCCCTCCCTCTGCTTGAGAAGCTCCACATGTTCGTTGCCGGATAACGTATCGCTGGTAGCGGAGGTGCCGGTGGGATACCAGAACAGACCGGGATACTTGTCCTTGACAATGCGCAACGTCTTCATATAGTCCTCATAGGATTCCTCTCCCCCTATGTGGATATTGGAGTTATGAAGATGGATGGCGCAGGCCCCCGCTTCCCAGCACTTGATGGCCTCCGCGGCCACCTCCTCATGCCCGACGGGCGTGTTTGGATTGTGGTCTTTGCTCCTGAGCCCGTTGATGTGGGATTCGATGATCACCGGCGTACTCCAGTTTGGTTTCGCGTCGTAGCATTCCCTAAGCTTAAAACTCACTTTCATGACCTCCTCCTATTTATTCGTTCATCTCATGGTCAACTTGCGCCACATCTTGCGCCATTGTGAGCGGAGCGCTATATCTCCCGTCCCAGCGCTTTCGCCTTCTCCAGTACCTCGCGCCCCTTGATGGCGTCCGGCTCGCGTAGCCCGGTCTCGATGATCACCCCCGCGTTTTCCCATCGGGAAAACTCGCACATGTTCTCAAACATCAGCACGGAAGCGCCTACTCTGCTGCCACAGGTCAGCAGCAGCGCGGCGCGCTTGGTGGCGCGTTCGGTTCGAAGCAGCGCGTAGGTTCGGTCGATGGCTAGCTTCAGCTGCGCGGTCACGCCCCAGAAGTAGACGGGCGACGCCAGCACAAGGGCGTCCGCTGTCTTTAGCGCGTCCAAGACCGGGATCATGTCGTCCTTCTGCACACAGGCGCCGTCGTTCTGAAAGCAATGGCCACAGCCCAGGCAACCGCCGATCTTCATATCCGCCGTCCGGTACACGACGACGTTCTTACCCGCGGACTTCGCTCCTTCCACAAAGGCGTCGGCTAATGTGTCGGAGTTTGCGCCTTTTCGCGGCGATCCGGAAAGGACAACGATGTTATTACTCATTTTATAGCCTCCTTAATATGAATATACTTGATTTTACCACAAATGTGTTATTACATGTCGGTATATCGCATAGAAAGTGGTAAACTCCACCCCATTCCCTCCGGCCTCTCCCGCCACCGTTATTCAAACAAATCATCAAGGGTGATTTCATACGGGACGCTTGCCTGATAGGCGTTTTTGTGAAGACCATAAGTCGTGATCATCGTAGTCTGCGCCGCTTTGCGCGTATGTGTTTCCGCGATAAACGCGGATCGTTTGTTCCTAAGATTGATATCATAAGCCTTGTCTATCGCATATTCGGAAGAAGCATATTTCATTTCGCACAGATTGACCACTTGGTCGCCGCGTTCGATGACGAGATCTATCTGCGCCCCGGGGTCGTGGGATCTGCTTCTCCACGCGTATATTTCCGTCAATACGCCGGATATGCCAAGGGCTCTCCGGATTTGTTGTATGTGCAAAAGGCACAGAACCTCAAAAGCATAACCCGCCCACGCAGCATGGGCGGGCGTCATGCAGAAACGCGTCCAGAAATCCTTGCTGAAAGCATTGCGTTTGGCACTAAAACGTAGATTGAATAAGGTAAACGGATCGATTAACTGATAGAGGCGATCCCTCTTCTTTTTGCCAAAAGCCTGGTATTCCCGGACAAACCCGCTGGCTATGAGTTCAGCTAGTACTTTACTCAGTCCGCCCCCCATAGTCATGCCTGTCGCCGCCATGATCTCATCACGGGTTTTGCCATAGCTTCTCTCAGCGAGGGCTTCGATCACCCGTACATGGTTGTCCGCGCTTCGAAAAAGCGACCGGAAGACATTTGCGTATTCATTCCGCAAAGGAGCGCTCTCTTTGAAGAAAATCTCATCCACGTTTTGCGCAACGCTGTATTTCGATTTGAAGAAATCCATATAGTATGGGATACCGCCAAAAATCATATAGGCTTCGGCTATATGGTATCTTGGTATATCAATGTCTTTAGCCAGGAAGTACGCCTCGCACTCGCGTAGAGTGAATGGCTGCAAATAGATTTCACCGGTCAGCCGATTATGCAATCCGCCTTTATTATTCACAATATTGTCAATGATCCATGAGGACGCCGACCCGCATATAATCAGAAATACATCCTTTCGCATGGAAGCGTAACGATTCCAGAAGTGGTCCAGAGCGGCCAGAAAGCCTGACTTCGGCGTATTCATCCACGGTACCTCGTCAAGAAAGACGACCTTTTTACCATTCCTTGCCGACGCGTCGATCAAGGCATGCAGATTGCTGAACGCTTGATTCCAGTTTTTCGCCGGTATGAGGCCGTCCCCCCCGAAATCAAGGATCTCCTTATTGAAATTCTCTATTTGCACAGCTGTTGCCCCTTCAAGGATCCCGGACGCGTAGAACACGAAATCCGCCCCCAGCGTTTCCCGTACCAGAAAAGTCTTTCCCACACGGCGTCTTCCATATACCGCCAAGAACTCGGATCTATCCGAGTTGTGATATTCAAATAATGTCTCTTGTTCCGCTTTTCTGCCAATGATTGTTTTCTTTTCGTCCATTCCCGTCGCCTCGCAGTGGAATAACTTTATTGTTATTTTAACAAATAGCTCGCCGTAAGTCCAGTTTTTTGCACTGATACGGCGAGCTATGTCGAAATTATGCTTTTCCATCACGCAAAAACATCTATAGCTCGCCGTAAGTCCAGTTTTTCGCATAGATACGGCAAGCTATAGATGGCCGGTGGCTTCGCATCAGAAGTTGGGGTTGATCCAGTCGTTGGGCAAGACGTAGATATTTGCTAAAAGAACCATCCTCGCGTCGGCGAATTCGTAGGCGCAGGTGGAAAGGGCGATCACGTCCCTATCCCGATCCGGCTCACGGTAGTTCACAGCGTTCGCCTCGATGTAGTCGTAGTAGCGGCTTCGCTCCGGGTACGCGCCGTAGACCATCTCGTCGTCAGCCCGGACGATGAGCCAGGCGAATATGTCCAGCGAATACGTATGATGCTTCGTCCGTATCTCGCCCCGGGGGTTGGCCTCAAAGAAGCCTTCGTCGGCGAATAGCTTCAGGTCGCCAAACATACTGCCGTTTTTCATATGGTGCCCGTAGATGATGGTGTAAAAGCCGCTCAGGTCGGCGGGGCAGCGATAGTCCATAAATAATGTCCCGGCTTTCGCATAACTTCCGTACACATCCCGGTCCAGATAAGTCTCATGATCCCCCGCCCACACGAAGGGGTAGTCTATCCGCGTCCCCGCTACAGTGAGCCAGCCCGCTATGTCTTCATTGACTTCGTCCTGCAGGGCCGCGATATGCGGATTGACCACAGGAGCAGGGGTCGCAACGGGAACGGGCGCCACGCCATGTCCGGACTCCGCCGCCGTCGGGCTGCCGAGGCCACCCAGGGCGCTACAGTCCCCGAAGCTGCCCCCCGCGTGCAGCCAAGCCGGAGCGATCTCCGGCTTGGCCAGGGTGAGGCCCGGGCGGGAGCCGTCCGCTTCCGGCGTCAGCCGGTAAGCGCTCATGCCTTCCTTTACCCGGGCCTCATGGGTATACTGTCCGGCCGCGCCCCGCAGCTCGTACCCGCCTCTGCAGATGACCGCGATGAGACTGATGATAAGCATGATTCGTTTCATCCGGGTCATCGCGGTCACTTCCTTTTACTCGAAGATGGAGTTGTGTACCCACAGAGCGGGATATACGAGGTTTGTAGCGGAGCCGGTGTTATTCTGGTGTATCCGGCCGAACGTGTGCCCCATAGCCGCCGCCGAACCGGCGCTGGCGCCGGGAGAGCGCAGCCATATCTCATTGGGGAAGCTGTAAGGCGCCAATTTTCCGAAGTTCTTGGCCGCGATGGGGCCGCTTTCGGCGTAGACAGTGCCGCCGGGTACCGTGGTGTATTCTTTTGATACGAAGTTCGCCGCTTCGCTGAAGCTCAGGGCAAAAGCCACGTCGTTGCCCGTGCCTACCCGATAGCTTGTGGGTTTGCTGAATCCGTCTGTCAAGCTCGCTGGGTAACCGGGCGCGCCGCCGGGTACGTAAGACGCGTTGTTGGATACCGTAAAGCTCCGCAGCTTCGCGCCCCCGGGCAGATTCTCCACTTCAGAGGTGCCGTTGAACCAGTGATTGATAGCCGTCTGCAAGTTAGAGCCCTGGTAGGCGCTGCTCCCTCCCAAGCCGAAGAGAAGGCCTTGCCATGTGACTTCGCCATAGTGATTTTCGTTGACGTTGATGTAGTCGGCGCGCACGATGAGAGAGTAGTCGCCGTTTCTGGCGATCTCTATCCAGTTGGCGCTATCGCCGGTCTGGCTTGGGGTGAGCACCCGGCCGCCGTTGCCGTTTTCGTCCGCGATGTCGGGTTTCTCAGTGATGGGCTTCGCCGGCTTGGTGGTGGTCATCGTGCCGTCTTCATTCCGGTAGTACTTCACATCATCTTTTTCTGTACCGGCGGCGGTGCTGTCTAAAGTACCGTTGCCCTCCGCCGGGTCGCCGTAGTAATATATATTGCCGTCTCCGTCGGGGCCCAGGGGCCCTACGTAGTACTTGCCGTCCACGTCGGTGTTGTCAAATATCTCGGTGACGGGGTCTGTAGCCGGGTTGCCGTCCGGGCCGCCGCCGGTGAGGGGGCCAAGGGGCCCTTGGGGATTGTCGCTGTCGTACTCGCGCCAGACATTCTGGCCTACATGCACCCAGTAGCTGCCGTCAGCCTCCAGGACGTCCAGGTCGTCGCCGCCGCCGGGCTTACCGTCGGGGCCGCCCCAGAACTTGTTGTCCTCGTCCGGGTCGCCGTTCTCGTCGATGGGCGTCCAGATGTTTTCCGGGCCTTCTACATAACCGCCATTTGTCTTCTCTTCCAGATTACTCAAGGCGTTCTTCAAGTCGTCGATGGCGTCTTTGATCTCCTGTTCGGTACGGCCCTCGTTGTCCACAACGCTCTCGCCTTTTTTCACCGCGTCGTCCAAGGTTTCAAGGCTCTCGTCCGTATACTGATTGGGCTCCTTGCCCAACTTGTCCTTGCCCTGATTGATGAGGTTGATCAGTTCCCAGAGGTCGCTGTCGCCCAGGCGTACGCCGACTTCCACCAGCACATGTATGTCCTGCTCCCGGCCCCATTTATCGGTATATCTACCGATGATGATAGCCGCGCCCTTGGTCACCGCCGTGATGGCGCCTGTGCTCCCGTCCACTGTCGCTACCGTCTCGTCCAGGGAGACCCACCGGATAGCCGGATCGGTTCCGACGACGTCTTTCACCGGGCCGGGTACGGAGCTTCCTACCGTGGGGATGCTGACCTTGCCGCCCTGGCTGAGGGTATATTCGCTGATGTTTCGGGAATCCGTGATGAAGTACCTCGCGTAAGACGCCACACCCGCTTTGGTGCCGTATACCACGTTCATCATGCCGGCCTTGACGCCGGTCGTGGCGATGTTGTTGGGGACGCTGCCTTGCGTGTAAGCCACTGTGGCGGTACTCGTATCGCTGCTGTAAGCCTGGTTCAGGTTGCCCACCGTCAAGCCCTTGGTGGCGCCGACTTCGATGGTGTTTGATGCTGTCACGCCCGCGGGCGGGGTCACGGCCACCCGGACGTCCCCGGGGGCGGCGAGGGTACTGCCAAGGATGAGCCCCACGGCTGCTAATGCGGTCAGGACGACCAGGGTCGCTGCCAGTACCTTGGGAGAACCTTTACTTTGTGATTTCGTCAATGTTTTCATAGGTCATTCTCCTCTCTCTATCGGATTGATCATATGTCGTAAGTGATCAGACATTCGGGATAAGTCATATGGATGGTGATTTCCGCGCTTTGGCCGCCCCGGGTAAGGGTCACCTGTATCGGGATGATCAGGTCGCCGCCTGCCAGAAGGCCCGCGTTCCATTCATCGCTGGTACCGGGGTAGCTATAGATGATGGACGGCTTACCATGGTGGTCGTTGCCTATCGCGAGATACGACGTGTATTTCGCGTTCAGGGGCGCTACCGAAACGCCGGTGTAATCCCCGTCTGTGATAATATCCTCGAGATGGATAGACCCGTTGTGATAAAACTCATTTATGGCAGGATCGGTGTTGTCCGGATCCAGGAAATTCTTCTTCATGAAGTAGCCGTCTCCGTCGTAGGGGTCGCCGTTAAATCTGGGGATGAAGGGGCCTTCGCCCACCGGCAGCCCGGTACCGGTCTCTCCGCCGCCGGTGCCGCCGTCACCGTCTCCATCGCCGTCACCGTCCGCGTCGCCGTCGCCCTCGTCTCCGCCGCCGGGTTCGCCCCCGCCGCCGGTGCCGCCGTCACCTTCACCCTTCGTAAGCCAGTCGAGTATGTCTTTGCCATCCCCGTCGGCTTCCGTATAGGTAGCGCCGTCTCCCGTCACCGAGGCTTCGCCGTTCCTCATCATGGGGACGTCTTCGTAGTCGGCGATCTCAACGATTACATTGATGGCGTAGTAGTAGTTATACTGCTTGAGGAGGTCTCGCTCCCTTTGCACGCCGTGGAGCAGAAGGCCCGTGGCGCTGTCCGGCGCCAGAGGCTGGGACCAGTACGCGTACCCGTCGGGGGCGTATATCCAGCCGATGAAGGCTTCCTTTTGCTCTTCGCTGTATGCCTGCCAGGCGGCCGCGGTGACGATCTTCGCGTCAGGCGTCCGCCTTACGCCGTCTTCCGTGCCGTTGTATACGGTAGTGTCGTTGTACTCCCCAAGTCCCGCCGGGCTGGGTTTGTAGTACTTCCATCCCCCCATCGTCCATTTGAAGTAGTCGTGGAAGTACCATTGGTTCGTATGGTTCCTGTGCCCGCAATCCGTGGCGGCGGCGCCAAATGTATGGGTCACCCAATCCGCGGTTCCCGGGCGCCAGGTATTGCTGCTCAGGCTCATGGCCTCGTCCAGCTTCGCGCGTACGTAGAGGATAGTGTTTCCTTTGTTCTCCACAAATACATCCTTCATGGCATTGCCGTCGAAGTCGTCGCGGATGGTCACTTCGCCGTCATCCTTCGTACCTGAGAACTCATTTCGGATCTCGGCCGCCTGATACCAGGTAAAGGTTCCGGTCATAAGCAATGCCAGCGCGGCAATCACCGCTATCACCAGTCTCACTTTTCTAGTCATAATGATCCTCTCCCTTTTCTGTCATTTTTCTTTTTTTCTGTAAATAGGATATATCTTAATATCGGTGCGCTGACCGCCAGCAGGATGAGCCATGGCCTCGGATCCGCGTCGTCCCCCGTCTTCGGGAGATCGCCGGGCAGTCCGGGCTCAAGGCCGCCTCCGGGGGTATTGGGATCGCCGATGCCGACATGGTCTTCAGCGTCCGGCCCCGCCGCCATCCCCCCCATCTCCGGCTCCGGCCTGTACGGAGGCGGCTGAGAAGGTGGAGGCTGCGTTGGCGGTGTCGTCGTCGTCGTTGGCGGCGTCGTTGGCGGCGTCGTCGGCGGCGGCGGCGGCGTTTCATCGATAGTGGTAGTCGATGTGGTTTTGCCGATAAATTCATTACGTATGAGATAGGAGCTGTGTAAGCAATAAGTTTCGTTGTACATGACGGAGGCCGTCATTAGGATGGCGACTGCCAGGGACAGGATCGCCGTCATGGCGGCGGCCCCTTTGCCCCGTGCCTTAGGGCCGGCCTTTTTACTCATTCGCGGCATAAGCTGCGCCCCCTTTCACGAATATCCCCCGGAGGCAGAAGGAGAGAAGGATGCACAAGCCGTACATGATGAATACCAGGAAGATGTTTTCATTCAGGTAGGATATCACCGCGCCCATAGCCGGGAGGGTCAGAATGACCTTGCCTACGACGTCCTTGCCCAGTACGACGTCTTTGTCGGGATTCACGTTGTTGACGCCCTTCGTAATAAATCCCCTGGCCCCGCTCCCCTGGTAGTCTTCATCGATGCCCACGATCCTATGGGTCACAGTAGCGCCCCGACCCCTTATGAAGGTAATGTCGTCGCCGACATTGAGGCCGGCGGGGTCTGTCCGGCGCACCAGGATGAAGGAGCCCTTCGGGATCTCGCTCTGCATGCTGGAGGTCAGCACGGTGTAGTAGGAGTATCCCATGACTGTCTTCGGCGCGCCGTCATGACTGGACATGACCGCCGAGACCAGTACGGCGAATATGGCGGCGTAAAACAAAACGTCCGCCAGCAGCTTCAATGCGCCTCGGTTTTTCTTCGCCGGCTTTACCTTCCGCCGCGCTTCGGGCGCCGAAGGCGCAGCCTCTGCCACGGCTTGTGTAAAGTATTCCCGATTCAGTTCTTCCAATGATTTCAAGGCCATCTTCGCTGCCTCCTTTGATGCTACATGGGGCTGCACCGCCTCTACCTCAGCCGGCCAGGCGTGCTTCTGCTTCCTCTTCGTGGTAAGCCGGCAAGTCCCGCAGCCGGGCTAATGCCTGCTTCATGATTTCGTTGGCTTCTTCGGCGCCCTTTCGCGCCCCCCGCACGATCCTTGCGGCTTCCGTAGCGGCTTCGTCCTTGATCCTTTGCGCCGTGGCCCTGGCTCCGGCCTTCTCCGCATTCGCTTCGTCCATGATTTTTTCCGCGGCGGCCTTCAGCATCTCCGCTTCCGCTTTTGCGGCGTCCACAAGCCTTTTCGCTTCGCCCTTCGCTTCGATCACTTCCTGCTGGGCCTCCGCGACGATCTCCTGGGCCATGGTTTCCAGATTCAGCATCGTCTTGGCGATGACGCCGGCGTTGAGCCGGGTCTTTTCCTGAACCTCCAGCCTATCGCACTCGTCCTTGAGGTTTTTATACTGTTCCCGGACCTCCTGGTTTTCTCTGTAAGCCGCCTCATACGCATTCGATAGTTTATCCACGTAGCCGTCCACCTGTTCTTTGCTATATCCGTTTTTTTCTTCTGCAAACTGAATGTTGTATGTCATCTTTTCGCCCTCCGCATTTATCGTTTTGTTTCGCCTTTGTTTAATCAAAGTTTGAAGCCGGAAGCTACTTTAAGGTCAATAGGCTTTCCAGGATTTTTTGTAAAATTTTTTCGCGCAAAATGTTATATCCCTGAAAAACGGCTCTGCATCAACAAATAAATCCAGCCACAAAAGAATGGGCCCATGAGAAGAGGGAAAAAACAGGCGGTTATACTAGATAAATACAGTCAAGTTAGATTCCACATATTTCCTCTCATCTTTAAAGCAACTCGAAGCTTTCGCGGCATATCCCTTGACCATGGTGCAGCACCATAGTTTATGCTGGATATAGGAGGCTTTTTGACTCATTTATATAGGAGGAATTATGAAAAACTCGAATTATTCGTTCATGCGGTTTTTTCTCTCCGACGATATAACCTTTGAAGAGAGGATATTCAACTTCGTCGCGACCCTCGGCGCATTTGCCACAGCCATCGCCCTGGCAGCCCGGATCGTGGAAGGGATGCCCCTTGTCACCCTGGGCGCCGTCGTCATCATGTTTTCCATCATACTCATGGCCTTTCTCATCTCGGCAAAACGCCTGAAGTTCATCAAAGCATTTACGGCGGTGGCAGTGCTGGGCATAGGGGCGGTCTTATTTCCCCTCATCTTTTTCACAAACGGCGGCTCCGACTCGGGGATGGCGGCGTACTTTACCCTCAGCATCATGCTGGAGTTTCTTCTGCTCCACGGGAAAACCAGGGCCATATCTCTTATCCTGACTTCGGCGATCATCATTTTCAGCTACTACTCGACGATATTTTGGGATTTCCCCATATTGCCGGAGGGCGGGTTAAACGACGTGCAGCGTTTCGTAGACAACATGCAGTCCATCTTTGTGGCAGGCCTCTTCATGGGTTTTGTCATCGTATTTCAAAACAACGTGTACCTGAAGGAGAAGCGTATGGCCGAATCCCGGCTTGCCGGGCAGCAGCTGATGTCGGGGATATCCAGGAGCTTCATCTCCAAGGAACCCGTCGGCGACCTTATCCAGGCCGCCCTCGCCCGCTTGGGGGCGTTTATGAAGGTGGAGCGCGTCATCGTCTATGTGCTGGACAACGAGGCGAACCTTTGCCGCCCCGCCTACAGCTATCCGGAGTATACTCTCAGGCCCCAGCTGAGGTGGTTTGGCGGAAAAGTCAAGGATATGTTCCCCCGCAGCCTGGGTAAGGGGGAGGAAGTGTTAAACATTCACTGCGACAACACCCGCCTCCATGAGCACGGCAAGTACAAGCATTTCTATGACAGCGCCGGGCTCAAATCCTTCATCTGCTCCCCGGTATACATCGACGGGGAGCTATGGGGCGTCATAAGTATAGAGGATTCCAAATCCTTCCACGTCTGGAGCGAGAGCGACGCCCGCTTGGCGGATACGGTATCCAGCTCCATATCCAGCGCGGTAGCCAGGGATCTCATGGAGAAGGAGCGCGCCGCCGCCCTGGAGCAGGCCATCACCGCCAGCCGCGCCAAAGGGGACTTCCTGTCTAATATGTCCCATGAGATGCGCACGCCTATGAACGCCATCATCGGTATGACCTCCATCGGTAAGTCTTCCCGGTCCGAGGAGAAGAAAGACTACGCCTTCGATAAAATCGAAGACGCCTCCAAGCACCTCCTGGGCATCATCAACGACATCCTGGACATGTCGAAGATCGAGGCAAACAAGCTGGAGCTATCCCCCGTATCCTTCGACTTCGAGCTCATGCTGAAGAATGTGGTGAATATCATCAATCTACGTGTGGAAGAACGCCACCAGAAGTTTTATGTGGACATCGGCCAGGACATCCCCGCCATGCTCGTGGGGGACGACCAGCGCCTGGCTCAGGTCATCGCCAATCTCCTCTCCAACTCCGTGAAGTTTACCCCGGACGGCGGCGTCATCCGCCTCAGCGCAAAGCTTCTGCCGGCTGAGGAAGGCATGTGCCGCCTTCAGATCGATGTGGCGGATACCGGGATCGGTATCACCGGCGAGCAGAAGGCGCGCCTGTTTCAGTCCTTCGAGCAGGCGGAAGCCGGCACGGCCCGCAAGTTCGGCGGTACGGGGCTTGGGCTGGCTATCTCCAAGAGCATCGTCGAGCTGATGGGAGGGGAGATGTGGGTGGAGTCGGAGCCGGGCAGCGGGACGAAGGTGTCCTTCACCGCCTTGCTGGAGCGAGGCGCGAGGGAGCAGCCCCATCTTCTGGCGAAAGACGTCAACTGGGACAATATCCGGATATTTGCCGTAGACGACGATCCGGAGATCAGGAGTTTCTTCATTAATATGGCTGGGAATCTGCGAATCTCATGCGAGGTCGCGGCCAGCGGCGAGGAAGCTTTGGAGAAGCTGGAGGAGGATGACGGGTACGATGTGTATTTCTTCGACCTGAGGTTACCCGGTATGAGTGGGATAGAGCTGGCGCGGAGAATCAACGAGAAACATGAAGGGAAACCCGTCGTCATCCTCTTTTCCGCCATGGACCGGAGCGACGTCGAAGGGGAAGCCCGGGCCGCGGGGGTGGATAAGTTTATCTCTAAGCCGCTGTTTCAATCCTACATCGTGGACGTCATCAACGCCTGCTTCAACTATGAGGATATGTACTCGCCGGAAGAAAGCGTATGGGAGGATGAGGATTTCAGCGGGCATATCATCCTACTGGCGGAGGATGTGGACGTCAACCGGGAGATCGTCATGACCCTCCTGGAACCTACGGGCCTTACCATCGACTGTGCGGATAATGGCGCCCAGGCCTTTCGTATGTTTAAGGAGGAGCCGGACAAGTACGACCTGATCCTCATGGATATCCAGATGCCGGAGATGGACGGATACGAAGCTACCCGACGGATCCGCGCCCTGGATATGCGGCAGGCGAAAGAGATCCCGGTCATCGCCATGACCGCTAATGTTTTCCGGGAGGATGTGGAGCGCTGCTTGGACGCGGGTATGAACGCCCATGTGGGCAAGCCCCTGGACTTCGATGAAGTATTGAACATTTTACGTATGTATTTGCACTGGTGACCTTTGCGTAACACTGAGCCTGGTGGTATAATAGCGATGAAAGAGCGTTGAGAATTCTACTTTGACAAGCAGGCCGTCCCAGTTTACGGCGAAAGGGGTACGAATATGTTTGCTTCATCGCGTCCGCCATTATTGGTATTGCTTATCCCGGTTCAGCAACTATCGCTTTTCCCTCAATCCGAAGGATACGATACCCACTACTTCTCCGCAGACCATGTACTGATCAGCTATCAGGACGGCTGGTACTTCCCTCTGTCCGTACTGCAGCAAAAATTTGTCACGGCTCCTCCCATGCTTCTTGTGCGGAGCAAAGGCAGGCTGACCACGGAAGGCGGTACCTTCAGGAAAGGTTATGCCCATCAGTTCTGCGGCGAAAACGGCGGCGAGCCCGAAAGCCTGTATCAGCGGGAGATCTTCGACGATAAACCCGGCGTCAAATGGCTTCTCGTAGAGGATTCGGCTACGATGATATGGCTTCAGTATGGGGACAAGAGCCAATATCTGGGCGAGTCAGGCTCCGACATCGAGAGGATTTATTACGGTAAGCTCATCATCCGAAAGTTCACCATCGAGAGCGACTATGAGCCCAAGCTGGATAAAAACGCGGATCATAC
Source organism: Clostridiales bacterium (assembly GCA_009782505.1). Classification (GTDB taxonomy): domain Bacteria; phylum Bacillota; class Peptococcia; order DRI-13; family UBA5745; genus WRMS01. The sequence continues at coordinate 10,963 of WRIW01000030.1, read as the reverse complement.
AAGCCTATGCGCTAAGCTCTACCGGGTCGGCAGCACGGACCACTGTATCCGGGACTGGTCGGTGGAAGACCGCGCGCCGGAGGAGTACCTGCAAGAGGTGCTGGCGGAGATGGGGATCGAACGCTTCATGCCGTCGGTGAGGGCAGCTTTGAATCAAGCGAAAAAGCCGCAGTAGCGCGGCGTAGGGGCAGCCGCAGACCACGCGGCAGGGCCGCAGCCGAATGGCAGGGCCGCAGCCGAATGGAAGCGTTACAGTAGCTTAACGGCATAAGACAGGATACCTGGACCGAAGAATCACACTTCGGTCACTTTTTTGCGCTTTGGCGGTGTTGAATTGCTTCTACAAATGTATAATAAGTTTTGTATGTGTGACCGATGTGTTACTTTCGCGATTTATACTAAGGCCAAGGGTTGAATATGTGACCAATCAAGGTCGCAAAAACCAAAGCAAAAATTCAAAAAGTCGAATACACGGTAAAATGAAAGGAGCCCCAAAATGTTTACGAAGAAAATGAGAAAAGCCACCGCCATCACCCTCACCGTCCTCATGGTCATGATGTTGCTCCCCACGTTCTCCCTATTCGCCTTGAGCGACAGCAACTACGCCATCGCGAAACGCCAAGTCGTCGGCGACAAGTATGAAGTACTGCCCGGCGCCCTGAGCGAAGGCCAGATATGGACGGGCAAAGAGGTGACCTACAATGAGAACGACTTCACCTTTACCGTCACCCTCTCCGCCTGGGGCGCGAAGTTTGACGGAAACGACCCCCTGGTCAATGGCAGCAGCGTAACGGTCTCTGACGAAATCGGCACTGACTTCACCTTCATCTCCAGCCCGGACGGCTTATCCGCCGCCGGCGGTAAAGTCACCTGGATCGTCCCCCAAAGCGCGATACTAGGAACCGCGCCGGCAAGCGCCAGCTTCACCGTCAAGCTGAATGACGCCAGCAGAAACACTGGTGTGTGGTATCCTACCGGCCTCGCCGAAGCCAGGTTCGCCCCCATCCAGGGTAACCCCTACTACTGGGTCACCGAGAAAAAGGAAAAAGTCTCCCTGGAGATCGACGGGATCAACTGGAACAACGGCACGCAGAGCGGCATCAACCAAATCGGGAAGTTCATCGACTTTGATCTGAACATCAATGTATCAAAAGTCCCCAGTAATGAGAACTTAGTCATCACTTCCCTTGCTGACAATAGTAAACGTACGTTCACCTTTGATTCTTCCCGCAGGAATGAGAATTACATCGCCGCATTCGACGCGGACGGCATGCTGATCCTCCCGGCGAATATGGCCGGCGCGAAAGACGGCTTTTGCGGCACCTTGTGGAACAAAGGCGGCAAAGAGAACAAGACGTACTACATCTGGTTCATGGGCCTTGTAGCCCCCGGCGTCCTCACCGTATATGACGTGACCCCCGGCAACAACGGCGGCGCGGGCGGCGAAGGCGGCACCCGGTTCACATTCTACAACGAATACTTCCACAATAACGAGTTCACCTGGGACGGCGACGACGTGCTCACAGCCCTGCCCGTCAAAGGCGAGATCAAGCTTGAGATCATCGCTGTGCCCGCCACCATCGAGTTCAAGAAGAACATCGCCGGCAATAGCACAGGCAGCTTCACCTTCGAGCTCTCCGTGGACAACAAAGTCATCGCCACGACCACGAAAGGCGCCGGACTGCACTCCATCACCTTGGAGAATGTCCTCGACCTTCTGGACGGCGCGGAATCCAAAATCTTCACTTTGAAGGAAGCCCCCGGCGGCGGTATCGGCCACGGCTTGTGGGCCAACGACGCCACCTCCCATCAGATCCGGATCGACGACAAAGGCCTCGTGACCTACCTCAGCCTCAGTGAAGGCCAGGTGATCCCGGTATTCACCAACACCTTCTCCCCCTACTTCAATATCACCGTCAACTACTACGTCAACGGTATCCCGCAGACAGGCAAATCCGTTGTCATCGAGAATAAAGTCAGCGGCTACAACTACTACGGCGACGTGCAAGGGCTCATCCTCCCGGTCTTCGGCGAGGAAGAAGCGGTATTCGGCTTCGGCACCAGCAGTGAAGTCAGCGGCGCGGCGGCCGGCGTGGAGAACGCGAAGAGCATTTTAGCCAACCGCAGCATCGACAACAAAGACGTTGTCATCAACCTGTACTACACCGACTGGAGCGATCTGGACGTCCAGCTCTTCAAGAGCATCGAAGGCCTCTTCGGCGACGAGGACAAGCTCCCCGAGAGCTTCGCCTTCACCTTCATCCTGCACAACGGCGTGAAAGACGTCGCCTCCCTGACCCTCACCGACGCGGACTTCGCGGATGGCGAAGCCGAAGGCACATTCGTTTGGGACAAGGGCGTGGACTTCTACCGCGACCTGAGCGGCAAGACCCTGACCATCAGCGAATCCATCAGCAGCGATTATGCCGGGTCCTGGGCAAGTTGCCTCACGGACGGTTCCGACTACGTGGCGATCGGCGAGCACGGCGGCGTGGACTACCTCATGGGCTCCGAGTACCTCATCGTGAATACTTTTGACCAGGATAAGCAAGAGACCGCCATCATACTGCACAAGTACTTCGCCGGCGACCTGGAGACCTTCGTATACCAGGGCTCCGACAACACGGAAGAGCAGCCCATCTGCGGGATCGATGGCCATGACCATGACGAAGACTGCTACGATTACCTCTACGAGTTCAGCTTCCAGCTCTTCGGCCGCGGTCGTGTGCTCCTGGGCGAGCAGAGCATACAGCTGACCAGATCCCAGATCGAGACCTTAGTCAACAGCAACGCTTACGAAGAGTTCATCTTCCCCATCGCCATAGCCGACCTGGCCAAAGGCCCCTTCTCCATCCGGGAGACCGCCTCCGCCGACTACATCGGCTGGACGCTGGGCAGCACAGTCCGGGGTATCCAGATCAACCGTCTGGGCACCCAGGTCACCTACCCCGGCCAGAAAGCCCAGGCTGAGATGACCAATACCTTCGGCGGCAACGCCAGGCCTGAGTTCAGCTTCGGCAAAGAAGTCATCGACGCCCGCACCGGCCGCGTCGCGGACTACGACGGCGCCTTCACCTTCGAGCTCTGGGACGGAAGCAGCTTCCTGGGGACCTACGTCATCGACGTCACCGCGGGCCAGGGCGTAAGCGAGATCATCGCTCTCGACGGCTACATCAACGCCGACGCGACCCTTACCCTCGTCGAAGTCTACGGCGATAACGACCCCGTCTACGGCATGGAATATGACACAAACACCATCACCATCGAGATCAGAGGCGGCGTGGTGGTATCGGAAGAGGACTTCCAGTTCACCAACACCTACCTCGAGCCCATCACCCCCGCCTTCCGGGTAGCCAAAGTCACCAACAAAGGCAGGTACAACGGGACTTTCACCTTCAGCTACAGCTACATGGACGGCAACGAGCCCTTCAGCGGCGCCGTCGACGTGACCACCCACAGGGGCCGCGGGATATCCGAACCCATCTGGCTGCCTGAGAACTTCAGCGGCGACGTGACCGTCACGGAGCTTGCCGGACCCGAAGGCGTAGAAGGCTGGGTACTGGACAAGTCCGCGAAGACCCTCAGCTTCACCCTCGGCGTCAACCAAGGCGTCTCGGTAGCCCCCTTCACCAACAACTTCTACGCCCCCGCCATCAGCCTGGACAAGAATAATAATCAGGGCGAAAACAACGTCATCGTCAACTGGACCGAAGTTTCCTACACCCTGACCGTGACCAACAGCGGTACCGAAGACCTGGTAGGCGTCGAAGTGACCGACAGCATGTTTGCGGCCCTGGGCAGCGACCCCGCCTTCGGGATCACGCTCATCACCTCTGAAGGCAGCAGGGAGCTGGAAGCCGGGGAGTATGCTTATGAAGCCGAAACCCTTACCTTCAGCGAACTGAAAGTCGGCGAGCAGATCGTCATCAGCTACAGCATCGTCCCCGAGACGGTTGGGGAGCTTCGCAACGAAGCTTACGCCGGCGCCAATGGCAAGAACACGGATATCGGCGTGAATGACGAAGACGACAGCACCATCACCGTCCTGGATCAGGAACCTGTCAGGCCCGCCGTTGAGAAACTGGTCGCCGAAGGGGAATATGACCCGGAGAACGACGAGGACGTCAGCTGGCAGCCGAAAGCCATCGTCAACGACCGCGCCATGGTGACCTTTAAGATCATCCTCAGCGCGGCAGGCTACGACTACTCCCCCCAGGTTGCGACCTTCAACTTCAGCGACGTGTTCGCCGGCAAGGCTCTTGACCTACTGGGCGGCGAGACCACAGTCACCTTAGCGAAGAATGAAGACAACACTTACGGCCCGGTCACCCTGTACTACACAGAGCAGGTTCGCAACTTCAGCGACAAGGCTATATCCTTGAAGAACACCGCCACTCTCGGCGACAAGAGCGACAGCGCCGTCGTCGAAGTGAAGCCCTACGTACCCGGCCTGGACGTGGCGAAAGGCGCAGCCGCCTACACCGCCGCCGGCCTGCCTCAGGAAGGCGCCAACCTCGACGGTTACGATTACAAGAGCACCGTGTCCTTCAACGCCTCAGGCAGCCGCGCCATATTTGAAATCACCATCACCAACAACACTGGCGGCGAACTGCTCATCACCGGGATCAAAGACATATTCGGAACCATAGACCTGGCGGGCGCCACATTCTACCTGGCCAACGGCGCCGCGACTGCCTTGGCGGATATCCTCGGGGAGGGCGGCATGACCCTGGCCGCGGGAGAAAGCTTCAGCTTCTACTACGTGACCGAGCCCCAAACCCTCAGAGGGACCTTCGTGAACACCGTCACCGTAAACGCCACAGACGGCGGGGAAGCCCTGGAGCCGGTCACCGCTTCGGCAAGCGTGTCCGTATCCTGGACAAGCACCATCACCACGCCGGATCCCGATCCCGACCCCACCCCGGTCACCCCCGACCCGGATCCGACCCCCGTCGTAAATATCCCGGACATGGTAGCCCCCCTGGCTTCATTCCCTGAGATCACCGTACCGGAAGAGGAAGAATTCGTCATCATGGACGAGGACATCCCTCTGGGCAACCTGCCTCAGACAGGCAGCGCGGCTAGCGCCGGCGCGGGACTCTTCGGGCTCTTCACCGCCCTCTCCGGCTTGGCTGCCGCGAGCGCCACGCTCCTGAAGAAAGAAGAGGAATAAGCACAGGCTAACCAAGCAGCCGGCCAACATCAAGCCAACCAACTTACCTTAGGCTCCTTTCCAAGCTTTGGCTTTTGCGAAGAAGGCGGACCGTCACCCGGACGGTCCGCCTTCGTATCTATTATGCAATTTGCCTTGAATAAAGCGGGCGCGTTGATGTAATGAAGAAAGCCGCCTGCCCTTAGCGGCAAACGGCTCTTATCGTGCTATGTCATTATTAATCCGCAGTCGAACGGCCAAACGATCAGTTCAGATAGTTCGCCGGGTTAACGGGGCTGCCGTTGATACGAACCTCGAAGTGCAGGTGCGGCCCGGTCGTCCTGCCGGTGGTGCCCGCAAGGCCGATGAGCTCCTGATCCCCAACGACCTGCCCGACGCTGACGTTGATTTTACTGAGATGGGCATACAGCGTAGTCAATCCGTCGCCGTGGTCGATGGTGACCAGGTTGCCGTACCCGCCGCTGTAGGAGGCTGATATGACCGTGCCGTCCAGGGATGAGTAGACAGGATCTCCCGTCCTGGCTTGGATGTCGATGCCGCTATGGTAACCTCTGCTCCGATTGCCGAAGGGCGAATTGATCTTGCCCCGCACCGGCCACGCCAGGGCGCCGCTCTTCGCGTTGTCCCCTGAGCCCCTGCTGGCGACGATGACCTTCGTGCCGGCCTCCACTACCTGATCCACCGGCTTGGCGATGACAGTCTCCGACAGCACCCTCCGCTCGACGGCAATGCCGTTGATCTGGTCGACCTCATACTCGACCTCCATAGTACCCTTGACCCCGGCGGACAGCACCTTGCTCTGGCCTCTGTAGGCGTCGTCGTTGTTCTTATATACCGTACCGTAGGGGATGCTTTCCTCGCCAACGGCGACAAAGGTCATCTTCACCGATATGAGGGGGATGACCCTGTTGAGCTTAAGGACGTCGCCGATCTGAAGCTTATTGCTGTCGGCGTTGTTGATGGCCAGCAGCTCGTCTACAGTCGTATTATTCTTCCTGGCGATATCCCAGTAGTTATCCCCTTTCTGAACCACGTACTCCTGCAAGGTCTCTTTGCCTTCCGTAAGCGTGGTCAGGGCCTGATCCGGCGTGCTAAGGTCGTCAAGGGAGACGACTTCCGGAAGCAAGCCAACAGTCTCGACAAACTCTGCATTGAGTACGACGACTTCGCCCCCTTCGGGCAGATAACTGATCCTGACGTTCTCCAACACAGCTTCGGCTTCGGCTTTCGACGCTAAGTACACGGTAGGCTCGTCATCGATGGAGATGGCCCAGCCTTCGGTGAGCTCAGGCGGCTTGGGCGCGTCGGCTTCCGGGACAGCTGCACGGGCTTCCGGCATGATGGCGTCCTCGATGGCTGCCGCGTGCATATGGGCGGCTTCCTCGTCTATATGGAGCTCGGATACCGCGGACGGAGGCTCCGCCATAGAAAAAACCATGCAGTAAATCAATAAGCCCAGCACCAGCACAGGCCCGGCATTCGCCCAGCGGGATCTACCGCCGGCGAAAAGCCGGATCATCGATTTAAGCATGGATGACGCGATCTGCCGAATGATACGAAGGGTTTTCTTATGTTTCGGTAAGTCTATCATGGGAGCAATTATATCATAGAAAATAACTGTTTACAATTATGTTACAAATATATCGAGAATTATTTTTGTTTTCTTTTGTATTTTAACAAATATTGTTATCAATAACAGAGCTTGTCAGTGATCCAGATCCCCCGGGCCGAAAGCCTCGGGTAGAAGCTCCCGCAAGGAGAAAAGCTTGTAGTCCCCTGGGCTTTTCGCGACAATGATTGTGAAGTCTTCCCCGCAAAACTCCGCCATGACTTGCCGGCAGACGCCGCAGGGGAAGGTATACGGAAAGGCGCCCGCCTGCGTGCCACTCATGCCGCCGACTACGGCGATGGCGTCGAACCGGCGCTCCCCTTCGTATACCGCTTTGAAGAAAGCCGTCCGCTCGGCGCAGTTCGTGGGAGTGAAAGCGGCGTTTTCAATGTTGCACCCGGTGTAGACCTTGCCCTCCCGCGTCAGAAGGGCGGCGCCCACCATGAAGCCGGAGTAAGGCACGTATGCCCTCTCACGGGCGGCGAAGGCCTGGTGGATCAAGTCGTCGTATGATAGTGCCATATATACTCCTCTCAACCGTACAGTGCGGTAACTGCGGAACTGGCGCCTACGCGGTGACAGCCCGCTTCGATGAAAGCCACGAGGTCTTCTTTCGTACGAATCCCGCCGGCAGCCTTGATTTTGATCCCCGGCCCGATATTGGCTTTAAATAACGCCACGTCTTCCAGGGTAGCCCCGGCGGAGCCGAAGCCCGTGGAGGTTTTGATGTAGTCGGCGCCTCCTTCGGTCACACAGCGGCATAGGGCTACCTTCTCCGCTTCGGTAAGGTAGCATGTCTCGATGATGACCTTCAGGACTTTGTCTCCGCAAATCTTCTTAAGGGCGGCTATCTCCGCTGTCACCGCGGCAAAATCCCCGGCTTTGACGTCCCCCAGATTGACGACCATGTCGATCTCCGCCGCCCCTTCCGCCAAAGCTTGCCTGGTCTCCGCCGCCTTTACTTCGGTGGTATTGTACCCCAGGGGGAAGCCGATGACGGTGCAGATTTCCGGTTTGTCGCCAAAAGCTTTCTTGACCTTTGCCACAAAGGCGGGAGGTAAACAGACGGATGCGGCGCCGTATCGGACAGCTTCTTTGCAGAGAGCTTCCACCGACGTCCAGTCGGCGACGGCTTTCAGCAGCGTATGATCCACATGGCTCATGATTTCCTGATTATCCACGAAGAATCCCCCTTTATGCATGTCGAATAGTTGAATTCATCATATCACATATTGTATAGGAAAACATCATTTTATACTTGTTTCTTGCGGCGGATTATACTACAATTTCCCTACAAGGTACCGATGCAGCGTCCACGGGATAACTGGACTATCCTTGCAGTTATTTCGTGGACGCTGCACAAATGCGGCGGAGGTGAAGCGGTTTGGCACAAGAGCGGGGTACAGAACAAAAATCCGTGCGTTATATCGGATCGCCCGTGGGTGAAATCGGTATAGCGGAGGATGGAAAAGGCATATCCGATCTGTTTTTCAGCGGGGAAGGGAAGCTTCCCGGCGCGAAGGAGCAGGATACCGCGCTGCTGGACAAAGCCGCGGCACAGCTTGGCGAGTACTTCAGCGGCAAGCGTCTCCGGTTCGACCTGCCCCTGTCGCTGACAGGGACGGATTTCCAGACCTCGGTCTGGAAGGCGCTGCTGGAGATCCCATACGGGAAGACATGCAGCTACAAAGACGTGGCGGAGAAGATCGGCAGCCCCAAAGCTTTCCGCGCCGTCGGTATGGCGAATCACCGCAACCCGGTAAGCATCATCGTACCCTGCCACAGGGTCATCGGGCAGGACGGCTCGCTGGTGGGCTACGGTGGCGGTTTACCCGTGAAAGATTTCCTGCTTAGGCTTGAGCGGAGATACGTGATGTACAGAGAGATGCACATCATCGAGGACGAGCCCGGAAAAGCGACCGACATCGTGGATGTGGATAAAGAGATCTGGTGAGGAGAACGAGATGAAGGATATTTTTGCCAACGAGCCCCGGACGCCTCTTATCTTCGCCCCGACGCCCCTGCATCCGGCGGCGAACCTGTCCGCGGATATGGGCATAGACCTCTGGCTTAAGCGAGACGATCTCACCGGCCCCGGCGTCTTTGGCGGCAACAAGATGCGCAAGCTGGAGTTCCTGCTGGGCGAAGCGCGGGTTATGGGCGCGGATCATGTGATCACTTACGGCGCCACCCAGTCCAACCACGCCATGCAGACCGCGGCTGCCTGCGCCCTCATGGGTTTGCGCTGCGTGCTTTATCTGGTCGCTCTGGTGCCGCCGGACGGAAAAGCGCCCAGGGGCAACATGCTCCTGGACGAGTTATTCGGCGCGGAGACGCACATCATCGGGCTTGCCCCCGGCGAGACAGAGGGGGACGGGCTAGAGAAAGGTTACGCCATGGCCGCCGAATATATAAAGAAGCTGGAAGCCGAAGGCCACCGCTGCCTGAACGTGCCCATGGGGGGCGCCAGCAAGACGGGAAGCCTGGGTTTCGCTTCCGGCTACCTGGAGATGCGGGAGCAGTTGGTTGCTGCCGGGGGCGCGCCTTTTGATTCGATATACTTTGCCACCGGCAGCGCCGGCACCTTAGCCGGCATACTGGCCGGGAGGGCTATCGCCGGCGGCGGCGAGGAGATACGGGCCATATGCTCGGGTATAAAGGGCGTCGACTACGAAAGCAGCGCCATTACGCTGGCGAATGAAGTCCTGAGCCATCTCGGCCGCGACGAGCGGGTGGGCGCGGGGGACTTCAGCGTCGACAGGGCTTACGTGGGGCCCGGTTATGAAGTCCCCTATGCGGAATCCACCGCCGCCCTGAAGCGGATGGCCAGGAGGGAAGGCGTCACTCTGGACCCCGTATACTCGGGAAAGGCCTTCGCCGCCCTTGTAGACCATGCGGAGACGGGCAGGATCAAACCCGGCGGGAAGGTGCTTTTCTGGTGCACCGGAGGCGCCGCGTCACTCTTTGCAGAGCCGGAAATCGTAGGAGACTTTGCCGACTGATTTCGGATATCAAAATCGCGGCGAATACCAGGCTAAAGCCCGCCAGAAGCCGGGGAGTAAGCACCTCGCCGTACAGCAGTACGGAGAAGCATACGCCGAACACGGCTTCCAGGCTCATGATAAGGGAAGCCGCGGCGGGGTTCACGTATTTCTGCCCGTAGTTTTGGAAAAGCATAGCCAGGGCGGTGCAGAGAAAAGCCAGATAAAGCAGATTGAGCACATCGGCGGTGGTCAGGGTCGGCGGCGCCGTTTCCATGAGAAGCCCGGTCAGGCCGAAGTATACCGTGCAGTAGCCAAATTGCAGAAGGGTGATCAGTACGGGGTCTTTGCCCCGTGTATATAACCCGAGAAAGACGATGTGGGCGGCGAAAAATAAAGCGCCCCCCAGTGTAAACGCATCGCCGGAGTTGACGGCAAAGCTGCCGGCGGAGAGCTCCTGTCCGGCGGAGGTCAGGGAAATCAGCCCGATGCCGGCTAAGCAAACGCCGCCGGCTGCCAGGTTCTTCACCGTAGGCTTGCGCTTTTCCGCAAGCCAGTGGACGAAGGGGACAAGGACTACATAGGCGGCGGTCAGGAAGGCATTTTTGCCGGGAGTGGTGGACTTGAGGCCCACCGTTTGAAAGATGTACGCGATATATAGGAGCAACCCGATCAGCGCGGTTTTCTTCAGATAGTCCCGGTCGATGGCTTTCAGCCTCCGGGCAAATACCGCGGACAGCGCCAGGAAGGATATGCCGAAGCGGCATGCCAGCAGTATATTGACGGGAAATACGCCCACGGCGTTTTTCATCGCCACAAAGGAACTGCCCCAAATCAGGGCAGCCGAGAACAGGGCTATTCTGGGCATGAAGGCGCCCGGCTCTTTCTTCGCTGGTTTCATCAGTTAGACCCTCGGTTGAGTTCCGCCCATCTCTCCGCTTCGTGGCGGGAACGCCTTTCAGTATATCATACGCAAGCGGATAACACCAATCCCAATGACCACAGAAATCAGGAGAATCAGAAGTGTGAATGGGTCAAGGGCATACCTATTTGCCACGATGGTTCACAGCTTCGGACAGATATAGAAATCGTTCAATCCATCGCTTGCAAATTGATATGCCCTTGACCCCTTCCCACTCTCGATTAGAGGTAGGAGAATCGTTTTGAGATACACAGACCGCGGCTTACGTTGCATCGCAA
>WRIW01000029.1 GCA_009782505.1 Clostridiales bacterium | reverse complement strand
CGTACCGCTCGGGAAGCCATATCCTGCGTAACGCGTTCTGCTGGGAAGAGCTTAGCGTCTCTACATCCGTGATGGATAAACGTTGTTTCATGATATCACTCCATATTCTCCGTAGTATCGGGGAAACATCGTGTGTTAAATCTTAAGAGCGGAAGACGAGATTCGAACTCGCGACCCTCGCCTTGGCAAGGCGATGCTCTACCACTGAGCCACTTCCGCTTGTCTTTTTCCGCCATGACGGCGGACGCTGCGTCATATCGCTCGGTCATGTATTGAGATACACTCCTCTGCGCTGTTGTCGGATTATATCATGGAACCCGCCGCTTTGGCAATGGTATTTTCTACCACCGTGTTTTTGCCGAAGACACATTACACATCGTAGAATTCAAACGTAGAATTCAATTTGAATACCGTAATTGTATTCATCATTTGTCCCTGTTATAATAAATGAGATAAAATCTGCTGAAGGCAGACGATAAAGGAGTTCGGTATCATGCATAAACCTCATTTTCGTTTCACCGCTATGTTTCTCGTTCTCGCGCTCGCCTTTGCCGGCGTGCCGGCCGTCTTTGCCGACGGCGCCGACGACCAGGCCTTTTCGCTCCTCCCTATCCGAAGTACCTTCGAAGAGGCGGGCGGAAGCGTTTATTGGGACGGTGAGAGCAGGAGCATTCGAGTAGACCTTGAAGGCGCCGTATACCTGCTTTACGCCGACAGCCCCGCCGCCCAGAGAAATGAAGAAGCCATATCCCTACAGCAGGGCGTCGTCTTCCAAGAAGACCGGGCCTACATCTCTGATACCGATCTGCTGTATCTGGTCTATGGTCTGGAGCCGGATACAGGCTACCTGGGTACAACGATCAACACTGTCAAGGCCGCCGCCGGTCAGGTCATGGACTTGTTATCCATCGCCGGCATGACCGTCGCCGTCGTGGACGCGGAGCTTGGTTTCACCTGGACGCAAGGCTTTGGTTTCGCCGACGAGGGCGTCCTTGTTGACGAAAACACCTTATTCGGCATGGGCTCTATATCAAAGTCCTTTACGGCCACCGCGGTGATGCAACTTGTCGAAGCCGGGGTCATCGACCTCGACGAGCCCGTCGTCACTTATCTGCCTGATTTCCGCGTGCCGGCCGAACCGATGACCGGCGCGGGGGACTACCGTAAGATCACACCCAGGATGCTCCTGTCCCATGCTTCCGGTTTGCAGACGGACTGGCTGCCCGGCTTCATGACGACGGATGACTACTACCCCGCGTACATGACTGATTTTTTCAGCTACCTCACTGACCTGCCTATGCAAAGCGCCGAGGCTTCCATGTTCAGCTACTCCAACGCCGCTTATACCGTGCTTGGGATACTCGTCGCCGCCATGTCCGGCGAAGACAACTATTTCGACGGGTTCGTCAGTTACGTGCATAATCATGTGTTATCGCCTTTGGGAATGGATTCGACGACATTTCTCCTGGAAGACCGCCATATGCCTTACTTGTCAAAGCCGTATATCGACGCGGCGACGCAGGATGATTTCATCTTTATGAATACGCTGTCCGCCGGAGGCTTGTACTCGAACGCCCATGACATGGCGCGGTTCATGCAAGCGATACTGAATGGCGGCGCCTACGACGGGGAAGGGGGCCGCGTCTTGTCCCCCAATTCGGTCAAGCAGATGATGACGCTGCAGGACTTCGATTTCCAGGAAGCGCCGACCCTCATGGGGGATATGCGCCTGGGGATGGGCTTCTATCAGACCACAGGTCTGGACGGCTTCACCTATATGGGCCACGGCGGCAATCTCATCCATTACCACTCGGGCATGGCTTTTGACCTGGACAGCGGCCTGGGCGTCCTGGTATCCGTCAATAGCATAAGCGGCATAGCCACCCCGAAGTATTTGGCTGCTTCGATCCTGCAAAGCGCGGTCATGGAGAAGACCGGCGACCCGGGTTTGCCGGCTTCCGACGACTCGGTGGCGCCCGCCGCCCTTGCCCGGGAAGAGCTGGAGAAGCTTGCGGGCTTCTACTCTTTCGCCGGGGCGGAAGAACTGATCGTCATCGAAGTCCAGGAAGACGGGATACTCTCCATGCGAAACATGCCCGGCAGCCCCCTCCCCCTGGAGCTAGCGCCCTTATCCGACGGGAGCTTTGTGAATCCGGACCTCGGCATCCGCTTCTGGTTTGATGACTTTCAAGGCGAAACGATTATCTACCTGGGGGAATTCCGCTCCATACTGGCGGGGGGCAAGCTTGACCCGGAGATGCTCGTCGCCGGCGAAGGCTTTTCCCGTTGGGTCGGAACATATGACCCCGTACTGCCGGAAGGCCAGGTCAGCGGGTTTATCAACGCCATCGTAGCCATCGATGATAACGGGTTTGGTTATCTCAAAGCTTATACTCTGCACGGCCAGGCGTCATACTCGCCCCTCATCGCCATCGACGGCGATTACTATGTCGGCGGCCTTACCTTTTCCACCGACGAGGACGGCAACGCATGGCTGCATGTCCAGGGCCTAGGGATGCTCAGGGACGATACAGCCAACTGAGGCGGGCCCGCCTAAGGCTCAAGACTTGACCGCGCTCACGCTTCATGATGACCCGCGTCTATGACCCAAGCTGTGGTGACCTTGGCGGCAAGCTTACCACAGCTTGTTTTCTGTGCCGTTCAGTATACGCCGGATATTATCCTTATGCTTCACGACCACCATAGTCATGGCGAAAAGGCACACAGCCGCGACCACCGCGGGGGGCTGGAACAGCAGCACGCACAAGATGAGGGTCAGCGCGCCGAGGATGGACCCAAGGGACACCATCCTGGTAATGAGGATGACAACCAGAAATACCGGCAGCATGATGAGCAAAGACTTGGGGAAGAGCGCCAGCACGACGCCTCCGCCGGTAGCCGCCCCTTTTCCTCCCTTGAAGCCGTAGTAGACAGGATAGCAATGACCCAGAAGCGCGCAGGCCCCGGCGGCAGCCGCGCCGTTTGGCCCGGCCAGCGCCGACCCCAGCGCCACAGCCGCGACGCCTTTCAGCAAATCCCCGGCCAGGACGAGTGCGCCCTGAAGCAGCCCCATCGTACGCAACACATTCGTCGCGCCCACATTGCCGCTGCCTTCTTCCCGCACATCTCGGTCGGAGCCCATCAGCTTCGGCACGATCATGCCGAAGGTCACGGATCCCATCAGATACGCCAGTACGCCGGAAATGATAATCATCCGGTCAGTCACCGTCCTTTCGCCTTACCGTCATGCGGATGGGCGTGCCCTCAAAGCCGAAATTCTTCCGTATCTGGTTTTCCAGGTAGCGCAGATAGGAGAAATGCATCAGCTCGGGGTCGTTCACAAAGAAGATGAAATGGGGCGGCTTTATCCCTGCCTGGGTGCTGTAGAAAATTTTCATCCTTTTTCCTTTGTCCGTGGGGGCTGGGTTCAGTTCCGTCGCCCGGATGATGACGTCGTTCAGCACACTGGTGGTCACCCGGTGGCTTTGCTGTTCGGCAACAAAAGATGCCAGCTCCGGCAGCTTCCCTATCCTCTGCCTGGTCAGCGCGGAGATGAAAAGGATGGGGGCGTAGGCGAGGAAGCCCAACTCCTGCCGGAGCTGTTTTTCCATGTGGTGCATGGTGTTTTGGTCTTTTTCTACCAAGTCCCACTTATTGATCACCAGGATCAGGCCCCTGCCGGCTTCATCGGCATAACCGGCGATTTTTTTATCCTGCTCGATGAGCCCGCCGCTGCCGTCGATGACCATCAGGGCTACGTCGCAGCGGTCCACCGCTCGCAGGGCCCGGATCACGCTGTAGCGCTCGGGGCCGCTCTCTACGCTTTTGCGCTTCCGCAATCCTGCCGTGTCGATGATGACATAATTCTGCCCATTGGCTTTAAATGGCGTGTCGATGGCGTCCCTCGTGGTGCCCGCGATCTCGCTGACGATGGTACGCTCCTGCCCGATGATGGCGTTCACTAAAGAGGACTTCCCCACATTCGGCCTGCCGATCACGGCAATGCGTATCACATCCGGCTCCCGGTCTTCCTCCGGCACCTCCGGCAGCTTGTCCACTATGGCGTCCATCAGGTCGCCTGTATTCATGCCATGGAGGGAGGATACGGGGATGGGGTCGTCAAAGCCCAGGCTGAAGAAGTCAACGGAATCGAAATTGTTGACGAAATTGTCTGTCTTATTCACGCAAACGATGACCGGCTTCATGGTCTTGCGCAGGAGCAGCGCCAGATCTTCGTCCTCCGGGGAGAGGCCTGCTTTGCCGTCCACGACAAATACGATGACGTCGGCCTCCTCCATGGCGATGGACGCCTGCATCCGCACCTGCCCCAGGATGGTGCTTTCCTCCTCCACCATATCTATGCCGCCGGTGTCGATGATGGTCATGGGCCTGCTTTTCCATTCGGTATCCCGATAGAGCCTGTCCCTGGTCACCCCCGGCGTATCGTCCACGATGGCGACCCTGCCGCCTACCAGCCGGTTGAATAAGGTTGACTTGCCTACATTAGGCCGGCCTACGATAGCCACGATTGGTTTTGCCACAATACTTCCTCCGTACGCCCCGTTTATAAATCTTCCGCGATACGCGCCAACAGTTCCCCGCCATGCCTGGGGAGGAAGACAAGCTCCAATCCCAGCCTCTCCCCCACTTCCCCGGCGAAAGCCCCGTCGAGGAACAGGCCATCCCCATCCCTCCGCATCACATCCGGCAGATAGACCCTTGTCCCCGCCGGCAGCTGCAGGGGACGAAGCCCTTCGGTCAAGCATTTGCCGGTCAGCAACCCACTCACTGTGACCATGGGCCCGAAAAATCGGTTTTCCAGGGGCAGCAGTACGACTTCCAGCCCCCTTACCCGCCTCAGCCGCTCCCATAAGGGCGTCAGCATCTTCATGGGGGAGGTCCCCCCCGCCAGGTATACCCGCTTGTGTCCCTCTACTGCTTCAGGTAGCCTGTACCCTTGCGCCTCGTCCAGTAGCCCCCGAACCAGGCCGACCCCGTTTTCCCACTGGGGGTAGCCCTCATACGCCTCCCCCGCCGGGAGGTCCATGCCGGCCAGCCCGTAGAACTCGTCGGAGAGCCAGACGAAGCGCGTGCCTTTTTCCTTCAAAAACCTTTCCTGCCACTTCTCAAGCCTGCGGATAAGGACTCCCGCCTCTTCTCCGGTGACCTGCCTCAGCTCCGGCAGCCCTTGCCGGTAGGCGGTGAGACCTACCGGCGCCACCGCCAGGGACAAAGCCCCTTCCAAGCGGCTCAGGTCTTCCACCGTCCCGGACAGAACCTCCCCGTCGTTGTACCCGGGGCAGAGCACGACCTGGCAGTGGAATCCGATACCGGCGCCGCTCAGGCGCCGCAGCTGCCCCATGAGCCTGTCCGTCCCGGAGCGGCCCAGGAGCCGGCTCCGGATCTCCGCATCTGTCGCGTGCACCGATACATAGAGGGGCGAAAGCTTCTCCCTCTCGATGCGCCTCATATCCCTCTCCCCCAGATTCGTCAGGGTGATGAAGCCGCCCTGGAGGAAGGAGAGGCGGTAATCGTCGTCTTTGATATACAGGCTCTCCCTGCAGCCCGGCGGCGACTGATCCACGAAGCAGAAGATACATCTATTCGCGCAGGTCCGTATCCCGTCAAAAACCGGGCTCTCAAATACCGCGCCGAAACCCTCGTCATAAGCCTTCGGGATGGCGAAGTTTTTCGTACCGGCTTTCGTTTGCACTTCCAGCTCCGCTTCCTCCCCGGCCCATTCCCATTGGAATTGTATCATATCCCTTGGGGTTTTTCCGTTGATTTTCAGTATCCGGTCGCCCGGGGCAAGCCCCAGCCCCGCGGCTATGGTACCCGGGGAGACCGAGGCGATCGCCGCGCCTCCGGGGCTGCCGGCGGCGCCCCTGTTTGTCCGCGTATTATTTTCCATCGATTTATTATAGCGTATTCAATATGCGATTACAATTATGTTATACTTGAACTGCGCGGGAAGCGAAATTGGTAAGGGAGTGATGATGATGAAGTCCAGAGGCGATATAGACCCCAAAGACACCTGGAACCTGAAGGACCTCTACCCCGGCGACAAGGAATGTCTCGAAGACTTGGAGCGGGTCAGGGAATACGCCGACAAGCTGGCGACGTACCAGGGCAAGGCCACGTCGTCCGCAGACGCGCTACTGGAAGTATTTCAGCTCAGCGACGGTCTTGGCCTACTCGCCGACAAGGCCGTCACCTATATCCGGCTCAACTTCGACGGGGACATGGGCGAGGCCTCCGCCAAGGATTTGCTGGGGCGGGTGGACTTTCTCATGGCGTATGTGGGGGAGAAGCTGGCTTTCCTGGAGCCGGAACTGCTGGCCATGGAGCCGGAAGCTTTCCGGGCGTATCTGAAACAAAACCCCGGGCTGGCGACTTACGAGTGGTCCATGACGAAGCTCTTCCGCCAGAAAGACCATGTATTGTCCCCTTCGGAAGAAGAGCTGATGACGCGTATGGGAGTCATCGCCGGGAATTTTGACAAGATCTTCGACGACCTCATCGTAAACGACGTGGAGTTTCCCGAGATCCCCGGCCCCGGCGGGGAGCTGATCGCCGCGAATGAAGCGAATTACCGAAAGGCAATGGAATCGGAGGACAGGGAGTTTCGCCGGGCGTACTACGAGGGCTTGCTGGGGACATATGGCAAGTATATCAATACGATTTGTTCCGCCCTGGCCGCCAATACCCACTACCATGTGCTGGCGGCAAGATCCCGGCATTACGTCTCGTCCCTGGAAAAAGCCCTGGCGCCCAACCATATCCCCCTTTCGGTGTACGACGGCCTCATCGGTACCCTGCGGGACAATCTGGCCCCGCTCCAGGAGTACCTCTCCTTCCGGCGTACGACCCTGGGATATAGCGACCTCCACTTCTATGATTTGTTCGTCCCGCTGGTGAAAGGTTCCAACCGCAGCTACACATTCGAGGAAGCCAGGGATATCGTCCTGGAGGCGGTAGCCCCCCTTGGCAAGGCTTATCAGGAAACCATGTCCCGCGCCTTCAGCGAGCGCTGGGTGGATATCTATCCCAATAAGGGCAAGGCCACCGGGGCTTACGCTACGGCGGTGTACGGCGTTCACCCTTACAGCCTGTTGAATTTCAACGGTACTCTGGATGATCTATTTACCATCATCCATGAGATGGGCCACGCCATGCACAGCCACTACAGCAATACCAACCAGCCCTACGCGGACGCCGGGTACTGTATCTTCACCGCCGAGGTGGCTTCCACGGTGAACGAGAATCTGCTTTTCCATTATCTGCTGAACCGCTCCTCGAGCCCGGAAGAAAAAGCTTATCTGATATCCAGCCATTTGGATAGCATACGCTCTACCCTTTACCGTCAGGGATTCTTCGCGGACTTCGAGCGATATATGCATAACATGGTGGAGTCCGGCGAACCGATGACGCCCCAGGTATTATGCGCCGCTTACCGTGAGCTCTACGCCCTCTACTACGGCCCGGATTTCTTCATCGACGACTGCCTGACTTATGAGTGGAGCCGTATCCCTCACTTTTACCGTCCTTTCTACGTTTACCAATACGCAACCGGCATCTCCGCCGCGATCTGCCTGGCGAGGAGCATATTAGCCGAGGGCAGCCCCGGCGTAGAGCCCTACCTCCGCTTCCTGTCCTCGGGGGGCAGCAAGGATCCCATCGAGCTGCTGATGGAAGCCGGGGTAAACTTATCCGCTTCCGGCAATCCTACGGCGGGGGCGGAGGATCTTTTCGAAGATATCGCCAAAGCCTCGCCGGTGCTCGCCGCCATCGCGGACTTCAGGGAAAACCTGACCGCGCTCAAAGGGCTTCTAAGCAACAATTCTTTCTGAAGCTGCGCCGTCTTCAGGTTACGGGCGTAGCTCATCTTTGAAAATGAGGTGTGGAAATGGAAAACTTACATGAATCAAGCTTCGTGAACCGAACCATGCTGCTGGCCGACGTTGCCATGGGCAGAAAGAAAGCCGACCTGGTCATCCGGGGCGTCCGGCTGGTTAATGTCAATACGGGGGAGATACTCCCCGATACCGACATAGCCGTCGCCGGCGAGTGCATCGCCCTTGTAGGCGACGCTTCCCATACCATCGGCGAAAGCACCGTGGTTGTGGATGGCGCCGGGCTGTACGCGGCCCCCGGCTTCATGGACGGGCATATCCATGTGGAGAGCAGTATGATGACCCCCAGGGAATATGCCCGAACCGTAGTCCCCCGGGGCACTACCGCCATCTGGCCCGATCCCCACGAGATCGCCAATGTCGTGGGCGAGGCCGGGCTTCGCTTCATGATCGAAGACTCCCGTGATCTTCCGCTCCGTATATTTAACCTGATGCCCTCCTGCGTGCCCGCCGTGTCCGGATTTGAGGACGCGGGCGCGGAGCTGGATTCGGCGGTGACCGCCAGGTTTATGGAGAATCCGGAGATTTTCGGCCTGGGGGAAATGATGAATTTCCCCGGCGTGCTGTCGGGGGACGAGGAAGTGCACCGCAAGCTGGCGTCTACCGCGGCTAAGGGGAAAACCGTCACGGGGCACTACTCCATGCCGGAGACGGGGGCGGGGCTCAACGCGTACATCGCCTCGGGCATAAGCTGCTGCCATGAGTCAGTGCGCGCCGAAGACGCCCTGGCGAAGATGCGCCTGGGGATGTACGCCCAGATCCGCGAGGGCTCAGCCTGGCGCGACCTCCACGAGGTGATACGCTGCGTCACCGAGCAGAATATCGACACATCCTTTGCCTGCCTGATCAGCGATGATACCCATCCAAACACCCTCCTGGAGCTTGGTCACCTGGATCACATCGTCCGGCGGGCTATCTCCGAAGGGCTCAGCCCCGTGACGGCTATACAAATGGTCACCATTAATACCGCCCGGTGTTACGGCGTAGAGAGGGATATGGGCTCCGTCTCCCCGGGCAAGCTGGCGGATATCGTCCTTATCTCGGACTTGGCTGCCGTGAAGGTGGAGAAAGTATACAAAGGCGGGCGGCTGGTGGCGGAGGGCGGGCAGCTCGCCATAGACCTGGAGGCCCGTCCGTGTCCGGATAGTGTAAAGAATACCATGCGCCTTCCAAAGCGCCTGACCGCTGCCGACTTCGCCATCGAAGCCCCGGCGGGCGCCGGCGCCTCCGTCAAAGCCAGGGTCATCCGCGCCATCGAAGCCAAGGTGGGCACCCTGGCGGAGGTCCGCGACTTAGCCGTAGAGAACGGCTTTGTCAAGGCAGACCCGGAGGCGGGGGTCAACCGCTTCGCCGTGATCGAGCGCCACAAGGGCACGGGGCAGACCGGCAAGGGCTTCGTCTCGGGGCTGAGCTTGAAGCGCGGCGCCGTAGCGTCTACCGTAGCCCATGACGCCCACAACCTGATGATCGTAGGCGCAGACGAGGAGGACATGGCGGTGGCGGGCAACGCCCTGGCGGACTGTGGCGGAGGCATGGCGGCTGTATTGGACGGCAAGCTCATCGCTCTGGTCCCGCTGCCGGTGGCCGGGCTGATGTGCGAAGAGCCCTGCGAAGATATCGACCGGAAAGTCCGCGGCCTGGACGCCGCCTGGAAAACCTTGGGCTGCGATATGATATCCCCTTACATGACAACGGCTTTACTGTCCCTGGCCGTGCTCCCGGAGCTGCGGCTGACGAACAAAGGCCTCATCGACACGGTCAACTATCAGTTTACTGATTTGTTTATTTAAGACGAGCTACACCTATATCCCAAGGCGGCGTTGCCTAAGCCCGCCTGTCGTATTACAGCGGTATTTCTTTGCCCAGGGCAAGCGAATATAACATCATCTCGTCGGCTTTCTTGCCGGTGAAGGCTTCCAGCCCTTCGGCATAGAGCAGCAGCTGCCCCCGGTATCGCCGCAGCAGCTCGCCTTCCTCCCCCGGCTTTATCCTGTCGCTTTTGTAGTCCGCCAGGATCAGGCGCCCCTCTTCCATGAAGAATACGTCGATGATCCCTTGTATGACCACGCTGTCCCCGGCGTCCAGGGCGCCGCCTTGCTCGCTCTCATATACGCGTGCAGCAGGTACGGACATGAAGAAACTAGCCTCCCGGCGGCATTCGCCCCGGGCGTCGGCTTGGGCCATACGCCGGAAGAGGCTGCTGAGGATGAAGGGCGCCAGCAGCCTCTTATCCGCGCTCGCCCCTTCATCCCGGGTCAGGAATTCTTCTTCGATCAGCTTTTGTATCAGCCCGTCGAGGTAGAGGGCAGCGGCCCTCCCGGCAGCGGCCTTTCCTTCTTCGCCGGGCTCCGCGCCGGCTGCCCTCGCCGCTGACGCGCCGGGATTCGTGTCGGTGTTTCTCAGCGCCTCCATTTCCCGCCAGGCTTCCGCAGGCTGTATCCTCGCCAGTACTTTATGAAGCAGCGTCCCTTTCTCTCCGGGGGAAAGGGTTGATTTCCCTTGTAGAAATCTCGGCCCTTCCATCCGTGGGGCATATATCTCCTGCGGCCCGGCATATACCGCCCGTCCGGCTTCCGGGTCTTCGTCCGGGTAGAGGCGCCCCCGCGCCTGGGTCACCGACAGCTTCGCGCTCAGCTCCCCGGTCCGCGCCCAGGGGTACCGCCATGCCAGCTGCCTGCCTACAAACCCCCAGGGGCTTTCTCCGCCGGCTTCCGGCAAGGTCAATATTGTTTGCCAAAGCCTCTTTTCGTCTTCTTTGAATAGCCGCGGCGCAAATACCTGCCCTTCCGGCCAGTATTTGCCGACCCAGTAGTTATCCTGCCCGCGCCCAAATACCGCCGGGCCAAGCCAATCCATAAAGGATACCGCCGTCGGACTACTACTCGGCGTCCCTGCTTCTTCCTCTTCCCAGGCGCGGATGCGCTGCTCCCCTTTCCTGTCTGCGGTCACTACGACCACCCTTTGCTGCGCTCTGGTCAAGGCGACGTACAGTTTCCTCATTTCCTCAGCTACCGCTTCCCGCCTGATTCCTGCGGCTGCCAGCATATGATACGCCCCCGGGTACTTGACCCTCAGCTCCGGTATGATGATCCTGCCGGACATACCCCAGGCGTCATGGAGCAGCAAGTCACGTTGGCTATCCCTCATATTGAAGCGCCGCCCTGCCGTTGCCAGCATCACCACGGGGAATTCCAGCCCCTTGCTCTTATGTATGCTCATGACCCGCACGACGTCTTCCCCTTCTCCGATCACCGGGGCGGGGTCCAGATCCATGCCTTCTTTCTCCAGGGCTTCCATATATTTGATGAACTGATATAAACCTTGAAGACCAGTGTCCTCAAACTCCTCGGCTCGTTGGATCAAAGCCAGGAGATTCGCCCTGCGCTGGACGCCCCCGGCCATGGCGGAAGAAATCGTCAGGAAGCCGGTATCCTCATAGAACCGCGTCAAGACCTCAGCCACAGACGCGTGGCGGGCATACAGCCGGTAATCCTTCAGCTTCCTGAGAAATACCCTTAGCTCCCTGCCTTCCGGGAGGCTTTTCCCCGCTCCGGCGAAAACCAGAGCTTTATACAAGCCGCCGCTTTGCCCCCGGCCTCCCCCCATGCCGTAAGCCGCCTTTATCCGTCCCAGCCCTTCCGGGGTAAAGCCGAAAGCGGGCGAAAGCATAAGGGCGGCGAGGGGTATATCCTGCCTGGGATTATCCAGCACCTTAAGAAAGCTGAGGGCTGTCAGCACCTCCTGGGCTTGAAAATACCCTCCCCCTACGTCGGCGTATACGGGGATATCTCTGGCTTGCAGGGCCTTGACAAAGGCGTCGGCGACGCCCTTCATCGCCGGGAGAAGGATGGCGACGTCGTTGTATGACATTTCCCGGAGCCCGCCTTTACCCTCGTTCATGGATCTGTCCCAGATAAACTCCTTCATCAGCTCCTCTATGCGCCAGGCGCAGAACTCCGCTTCGGTCTGCAGCGCGCCGGGCTCCGGCATAGGGCCGTCCACTTCTCCCGATCCGGCAGCCCTCGCGCTTTCCGGATCTTCGCCCCACGCCCCGTACGAAACATCGTCCGGCTCCGCGCCCGATCCGAAGCCCCGCTCCGTGTTCGGCGTTTCCTCACCCTCCGCGCCCGGTTCGCCGCCCCCCCCGGCGCCAAATACTTCAGCCTGGGATCCATCCCCGCTTGGATCTATCACATGGAGCTCCAGCGCGCCCCGCCCGGCGTCGGCGTCCGTCGGGGGCCTGCCCTCTTCCGGCGTATTGACTTTGCTTATCAGCTCGCCCCCATCCCGGTAGTCGAGACCGCATGATTCTTTCGTCATGCAATAATTGAATACCTGATTGATCCCGCCGACTATCCATTCTGTCCCCCTATAGCTCTCATTCAGCCGCTCTAGAACCCCACCGCCGCCGGAACGGTAACGATCATATTTCTCCAGAAATAACCCCGGCGCTGCCCGCCGGAAGCCATAGATGCTCTGCTTGACGTCCCCCACCATGACAAGGCTCCTCCCCCGCAGAGCTTGCAGTATGGCCTCCTGTACGGGGTTGATGTCCTGGTACTCGTCAACTAATATCTCTTCGTAACGCTCCCGGAGAGCCGCCGCCAGCCCGGAAGCCTTCCCCTGCCCGTCGCTCAGCAGCCGGTAGGCATAGTGCTCAATATCCCCGAAGTCCAGCACAGCGCGCTCCCGCTTGACCTTTTCAAATGAGCGGTAGAAGCCTGCGGTGACGGCAGCCAGGGCAAGCATGACCGGGGCCATTTCGCTGACCTCATACGCCAGATTCTCCATGGTTTCCCCGATCAAGCCCCCGCGTTGGTCTAAAAAGCGCTTTTTGCATTTCTCCCTCAGCTTCTTTATCCTCGATTGGAGCAGGAGGCGGCTCTCATGCGCCTCAGGCTCTTCCCCGAGGGCTGCTTTTGTTTGCACGACGGGCAGCCTCGCGAATAAGCCCTTGGCGCCTTCCAGCGCCTCCGCCAGCTTGCTCCAAGGCCCTATGCCGGATAAAGCCAGGAGTTTGTCCCTATCCTCCGCAAGGCAGTCTTCATACTTCTTCAGGGCAGGTAAGCGCCGCGACAAGGCTACGCCGCGCTCCAGCTCAGCCGCCAGGCTTCTTAGGTTTTCCGTAGCATATATCGCCAGCAGCGCCGCCAGGCGATCCGCGCCGCCCTCGCCCTGGTACAGGCCGACGCTTTCTTCCAGCCATACTTCCGGGTCGGGTTGGGCGGAAGCGAAATCAAGCGTCCGTATGATCAAGTCCCTGAGAGGCCCGTCCGTTTTATCCCCGCCGTAAGCCGAGGTCAGGGCGGCGAAACCTGGGTCGTTGGCTTCGTAGCGCTCTTCCAGGTACTCGCCCAGGGTTTCATTCCTCAGTAGAAACTGCTCCCCTTCGCTAAGCACCCGGCTCCCGGGATCTATGCCAAGCTCCTTATAGTGCCGCCGTATCAGCTCTAGGCAGAAGCCGTGCAAAGTGGATATGGCAGCCTGCCCCAGCAGCTGCCGCTGCCGCGCGAGCCTCCTGTCCCGGGGCGCCTCACTGATCTTTTCCTCTATGCCCTGGCGTACCCGGTGGAGCATCTCCTGAGCGGCAGCGTTCGTGAAGGTGACAAAGACGAATCTGTCCATGTCCAGAGGATCTGCCGGATCGGTAAGGCGGCGGATGAGCCTTTCCACCAGGACGGCTGTTTTCCCCGTGCCCGCCGACGCGCTGACGAGTATGTTCTCCCCCCGAACTGTTATGCCTCTTAGCTGCCCTTCATTCCAATCCCGCAATGTTATCCTCCCTCTTCGACGATGCCCCACTAAGCCTCTCCCGGACGGCCTCGTCCGTCAATGCCGGCAGATACCTGTATCCATGCCCTGGCACCCCCGGGTCGAAGCGGCAGACGCTGCCATAGGGACAATAGTCGCATGCCGTCTTCCTACCGATCCGGTAAGGCGACAGCGATATATCTCCTTCCATTATCCTCCTGCCAGCCTGGCGCATGAGGCTCCTGGCATGGCTGCCCAGGCTTCGGAAGTCCTCTTCTCCAAGTACGCCGGAGTATCGCCCAAAGCCTCCGGACTTCAGTTCCGACACGGGCAGAAAAAGAGAATCGCCATAATCTTTATCCATCATCTTTATGATTTCTCTGTCCTTCAGTAGATAGCCGCGCAAAGGCTGCGCCTTGATGGACTTTTCCCGCCGCAGGTCTCCGTCCAGAGCCTCGGGGGCGTTGGCGGCATGGATGATGGGATCGTGTATCTGGAAGTAAAACATCCCCGCGGGTTTATCTCCGGGATAGGCTTCCAAAGCCGCTTCCATATACAGGGCTAGCTGAAGCTTCAGCCCGTGATACGCCTCATAGAGGGCCAAGTCGTTCTTTCCCGACTTGTAGTCAATGATACGAAGGTATCGCTGCCCGTCGCCGGGATGTACAGCCCTGTCAATGCGGTCGATTCGCCCCCTCAGCAGTATCTGCCGGCCGCCGCCCAAGTCGATGGTTATGGGGGGCAGGCTATCCGCATGGTCGAAGCCGAAATCCGCTTCCAGGGCATGGGCGCGAAATACCCCCTGGTTCTCTTGGTAAGCCATGGTTCTCGCCGAACTCTGAAGTATCCTGAGCAGGTTGCCGGACAGGTATCTATACCAGGAAGAGCTGAGGAAAATCTCATGGCTCTTACTATTCAGTTGCCGTTCGGTAATTATTTCAACCAGGGCGTCGAGCTCTCCGCGGCTTAAGGCGCCCAGACGTTTTCCGGCGCCATTGATTTCCTCCATCAGCGCTTGAAGGCTGTCGTGAAAGAAGTTGCCTATGCTTGGCGGCTGTATCTCGTATTCGTCCCTGGGGGCCAGGGCGAGCCCATACGCCAGGTAATGGGCGAAGGGGCATTCCTGGTACCGCTCCAGCCTGGTGATACTGGTCTTGATGCTTCCGCCAAATATCTTCCCGGCAAGCTCGACGGGGATGGGCTGCCCCAATGGCGCCAGGTCAAAGGCGGTTCGGAGCCTCTCAATATCCCTGGTATGCTCCTTCCGTCCGGCGAACCAGCGATACACATAACGCCATAGGCCCTCCCAGTCCTCCGATGAATACACCTGATCGGCGTCCATGCTGCTTCGGCTAGATTTACCGTTTTGCAAAGCCATCCCCAGGTACGGCAAGCTTACGGCAGGCCCGGCCAGCAGCCGCTGCGCCTCAAGCCCGCCATCTCCAACTGCAAGCCCGGGAAAAACGCCGCATACCTGTTCCAGCAAGATGGAGGGCGGCTGGCTCTTGCCCTGGGCGTCCGCCCTGGCGCAGCTTATGCTCAGGCTTTGCGACGCCCTTGTCAGGGCGACATATACCAGGTACGCCTCGGAAAATACCCTGCGTCGGCTGTCCGGCGCCAGTATGACGTCCCTTTCCGCGAACCATCGTCTTTCCTCATCGGTAATTAAACTGTCGTCCCGGATATTCGCCGGGATTTGCCCTTCGTTAGCCCCGGGTATCCAGACCCTTTTCGCCAGGGGCGAACGGCTGCGATCCATGGAGCAGATAATCACCTGGTCCATAGCCGGGGGCAGGGCTGACGTCTCCAAAGCCTCCAGGGCGCTCTCCCATACGGAGGCGACCAGACCCGGGCTGTCGTATCCCCCGCCGCCGGATACGTCTCCACCTTCGAAAGCCGGCGGAGCCAAAAACGCTTCCGTCTGGTCGAAAAGCTTCATCAGTTCCTGCCAAGCCCGTTGATGGAGCTGGGCCGTCTCCGGCTCGCCCCGGGCCAGGGCGTCGTTTGCCATGCGGCTGCAAGCCTCCTCGGCCTTGAGCCTGATCAGGTGCCGGTACACCGCGGCTACGACTTTGCCGGGAGCCGACGCCTGCCTTAGATCGGCTCTCAGTTCCGCCAGGGGTCTCCAAAGCTTCAGCCTCATGCCCTCCATCCGCCTGTCCCTTCTCTCCCCTTCCGGATCCTCCGGCGGGGAGAAGCGCCATGGCCTGGGGCTTTCCCAGTGCATGCGCCGGACGCCGTGGGCAAGGCAATAGTTTTCCAGGGCGTGGCCCTGGTTATCCGTCAAGCCGGAGAACCCGGTTTTGACATAAGCCATGAGGACGCCTGTATTCCATTTGTCCCGGATAAATGTAGTGATCTCCCTGAGGAGGCCGATCAGCGGATGCCGCCGCAAAGGCTTTGGCCCGTCAAAGAAGTAAGGTATACCGTAGGCAGGGAATATACCCCGGATCAGTGTTTCATAAGACTCCGGCTGCCGGAGAAGCACCGTCATGTCCTGATATCTCAGCCCTTCATCCCGGGCGGCTTCCACTATCTCCAGGGCCAGGCGTTCCACCTCCTGGCGTATGTCGCCGCAGCTCTCCAGCCGTATGCTCAGGGGCGCCTTACCACTACGGGCGCCGCGCCGGTCGCTGCTGCTATCCGACGGCGGCTCATTGCCTTCTCCGCTGCCTCCGCTATCCGGTGGCAGCCCGTTGCCTTCTCCGCTGCCTCTGCTGTCCAACGGCTGCCCGTCGCCTTCTCTGCTGCCTCCGCTGTCCAACGGTTGCCAGGCCAGTGCTTTCTCCAGCCGCGCCAGATCCGGGTTGCCGGCAAAGCGCCCTTCGCCGGGCTCCCCCATATACATCGGCGGCTCCATGGCATACCCTTTCGCCCGGCATATCCCCCTGAGATCCCGGACCGTCTCCCATGTAGGGTAAAATAACTCGTCTTCCTCATATGTCCGCTCTTCCCCGCCCGGATCCAGGGTAAACGCCGCCTTGACCGGGCAGCCGGCTTCCAGTAAGCCCGAGACGACGTCAAACTCCGCCGGGGTGAAGCCATGGAAGCCGTCCAGCCAGAAGAGTATATGCTCCAGCCTCGGCCATAGCGGCAGCTTACGGCATAGCAAAGCCAGTTCCCCCGCTTGGTCGAGCCAGCCCCGGGCCAGAAATTCCTCATATTCCCGGTAAATCATCCCCATATCCGCCAGCCTGTCCGCCAGGTCGCCGGCGGGCACGCTGCCTTCCGCCGCCCTGCCCAGGCATCTCATCAGAGCTTCCGGCTCCACTTTATAAATCCTCATCTCGTCCATAAGCTCCGCCAGCCGGCCGGCAAAGCCGCTCTTGTCCCATACAAGCCGGAATGCCCGCAGCTCATCTTTGCGCTTTTCCAGAATGCTCCGAAGGATGAGGTTCTTACCCGCGGAGTCCAACGCCGGCTGCAAGCCCCCTCCCGTCTCTTCCAGTACCCAATGGACAAAGCGTCTGAAGCTCATGACTTTGACGCGAAAGCCCGCCTGGTTGCCCAAGGTCGCCAGTATCCTTTTCTCATTAGCAAACGTCGCCTGCTCCGGCGTAAGCAGTACGAATTCCTTCTCCTCGCCGGAAGTAAGCTCTTGGCCTATCTGCCGTATGCAGGTTTCTGTCTTGCCGGAACCTGCCCTGCCCAGTATCAATCCTAAGCTCAAAGTCGATACCTCCTATGCCGAGTACCCCGTGGCTGTTCAGGGGCGAACGGGAATCGGGGCGCGCTTGCCCGCTACTACTGTTCAGGGGAGTGGTTACCTTTCACGGGAGTGGGAACCCAGGGTGTGGCTGTTTGCAAGCGATGGATTGAACGGCTTCGTTGACCGGATAAGAAATCGCAAACCAGGTAAATCCGTGGGTGTGACACGATGTCACGCCAGACGGAATCGCGACATGGATGTCGCGTTGGAGTCGGTAGGAGTTGCATCAACCGATTTCTATATCTGGCCGAAGCTGTGAACCATCGCGGTAAATAGGCGCACCCCGGGCTCCCACTCCCGTGAACTGTAACGGGGAGTGCACGGGAGTGCGCGCTTATACGCCTTTTTTCTTGTACAGTTCCCCCGCTCGTGTTATGATAGGCAATGGCATATAGTCTGAGCCGGCGGGGCGGTCGCGGCTGCATGGGCCGAAAGGCCGCAGCTGAGGAAAGTCCGGGCTCCACAGGGCAGGATGCTGGATAACGTCCAGTGAAGGCGACTTTAAGGAAAGTGCCACAGAAACATACCGCCCGCTTCGGGAGTACCGACGGCGGGTAAGGGTGAAATGGCGAGGTAAGAGCTCACCGGCGGGAGGGCGACCTTCCGGCCGGGTAAACCCCATCCGGAGCAAGACCGAATAGAGGAGTTATCAGGCGGCCCGTCTGGCATTACGCAAGCTCCCGGGTAAGGTCGCAAGAGGCGCCGGGCAACCGTCGCCCCAGATAGATGACCGCCGCGCCGCGCGGGGTGCGTATCGCGCATCGCGCCCGGCCGCACAGAACCCGGCTTACAAGCCGGCTCATACTATATACCTATTATGCAAGGCGGTGAAAGCATTGGATTCGGAGCGGCATGACGCCTATCAGCTGGTATTTCAGGCCGACGTCGGCAGGTTGAAGCCGTTTACCGTACGGGAAGACGACGACTCTGTTTGCCCTTTCTGCCATCGCGGCATGCTGCCACCCATCCTCAGGGAAGACGGGGATATCCTGCTCGTCCCAAATAAATACCCGATTCTGCAAAACACCGATCCCTTCGTGCTCATCGAGACAGCCGAATGTGAATCGGAGTTGTCTTTGTATTCGGAAGACCATTTGGTACGGGTATTTCAAATGGCGTTTACCGTATGGCGGGAGATGATGGCGGACAAGCGCTACCGTTCGGTATTATTCCTGAAGAACCACGGCCCCCTCTCCGGCGGCAGCCTCAGGCATCCCCATATGCAGCTCATCGGCCTCTACGACATCGACTACCATGAAGGCCTCCGGCGGGATAGCTTCTACGGGCCGGTGATCCACAGCGCCCCGGGGGCTGAGCTTAATATCTCCGACCGCCCGCGTATCGGATTCACGGAGTTTAACGCCATCCTCACCGATGAGAAGGGCTTCCGTGCGTTTTGCCTGCTGATCCAGCAAGCCGTGGGTTTTGTCCTCCGCCGCTACCACAGCGGGCAGATAGGAAGCTATAACCTGTTCTTCTATGCCATGGACGGCGCGACCTACTGCAAGATCATGCCCCGCTACGCTACCACGCCGGTTTTCATGGGTTACGCCATCCCCCAGGTGACGGACGACCTGGACGCCATCGTCCGGGAGATGAAGGTTTATTGCCATTACTAAACCGGGCCTTAATCCCTCCGCCCCGCGAACCGCGCCCATGACCCAAAGGCGACGCAGGCTTACTCCGGCGGGAGTATGATCCTGAGGCAGTTTTCGCAGAAGATGAGTTGCGCCCCCTGGTTGACCTGCTTCAGCAGCTGCCTGGACAGGACTATCCTGCACCCGCCGCAGATCTCGCCTTCCAGCTTCACCACGGGGTTTTCCGGGTTTGACCTCAGCGCCTCCCGGTAGATCGCCCTCTCCTCCGGCTTAAGCCCTTCCAGAAGCTGGTTTTCTGTGGAGGCAAACTCCGCCATCAGCACGTCTGTCTTCGCTTTTTCCTGATTGTACACCTCGGCATGCTGGTTGTAGTTAGCCTTCAGCTCTCTGGACCTGGAGATAAGCTTCTCCCGGTTTTTTTCGTATTGGATCAGAAGGCCCCGAAGGTCGTTTGCCCTCGCCTCGCCAAAATACAAGCTTTCTTCCAGGCGGACTACGTCCTGCTGGATCTCCAGCATGTCCTTAAGGGTAAGCCCCCTCTGGCGGACCATCTTGTCCTTCGACGACGCGATCTCCTCTTCCCACCTGGGCCCGTTGAGGATGAGTTCATCCAGTTCGTCCTGCCGCTCCTGGTACTCCCGGTCCAGTATCTCCAGTTTTCGTTCCGTGGCGGCGATCGTGTTCCGGAAGTCTTTGATTTCGCGATAGAGCGCGGCCAACTGCCTTCTGGGGTCAACCCTGTTTCGCTCGGCGTTGTTGTCGCTTAATGCCAGCAATATTTGGTTTCTGTCCGTGCCCATACCGGGTCTCCTTCCATTCAAGTGATAGCGGAAAACGGATCGCCGCTCACCGTCGATACGCCTATGGCCAACTCCGGCATCTTCCCCCTCAGCCAGTCCGCAAGCACGGGCATGACCGGGGCTTCGGTGGCAAAATGCCCGCCGTCGATGAGGTTCAGCCCCATCTCCACTGCTTCGGCCCCCTCATGATGCTTCACATCAGCGGTCACATAGGTATCCGCCCCGAGGGACAAAGCTTCCGTCATGAGATATGCCCCCGCGCCGCCGCATACGGCGACCTTGCGCACCTTACTGCCCCTTTCGCCGCAGTACCGCACCGAAGCCGCTCCGAGGGCCTGCTTCACCCGGGCGGCGAAATCCTCCAGCCTCACGGGTTCGTCCAGGCAGCCTACACGGCCTATGCCGGCTTCCGTGACGTCTTTGCTTAGTACTTGCAGGATAGCCGTATCGCCCAGGCCCAGCCGCTCCGCCAGGGCGTCGCTTACGCCGCCTTTCACGCAGTCAAGGTTGGTATGGGCGGCAAATAAGGCAATCCCCCTGCGTATCAGTTCCAGCACAATGCGGTCGTGCCCCTGGTCTTCCAGCAATCGCATCAGCGGCTGAAAGAAAGGCGTATGATGGACCAGGATCATGTCCGGCCGGAAATCCATCGCTTCCCTCATGGTTACGGGGGTCAGCTCCAGGGCCAGGAAGAGCCTGCCGACCTCTTGCCCGAAGCTGCCCAGATGCAGCCCGATGGGGTCGCCCTCCAGGGCAAACTCCGGCGGGGCGTATTCGTCTATGAACCCGCAGACGTCCCGGCAGGTATAAGGCATGATAACAACGCCTCCCATTCCCTGATCTGTGCCTGTAGTTGCTCCTTCTTGTCGCTATTCGCTGCTGAAGAGGATTTCTCCAGCTGCCCGCTTATGCCCCTGAGGCTGTGTATCCTCTGGCATACAGCCAGGCTGAGTTGGGGCGGCTTTTCCGCCAGGATCAGCGGGCCGAATTCCGCTTCAAGGGGGCTCAGGGGCGCCATGCTCCCTCTGCGCGCCAGGATGATCTCATACAGCGCGCCCCTGTCTTCCGTAAGCGCCTCCCTGCATATCTCCCATCCGTTTTGCTGAAGATGAAACCTGAGGGCTTTCGCACCGGTCATAGGCTGAAGCAGAAGCCAGGACAAGCCTGCCGCGACCTCGGCGCCGCGCTCCAGTATGCGGATGATCGTCCCGCCGCCCATGCCGGCGGCGGCGCAGGCGGTGACCTCTCCGGGGGCTACCGGCTCCAAGCCGTCGCCCAGCCTTATCTCGATCTTACCCTCATAGCCCAGGGCGGCTACGTTCGCCACCGCCCGTCGATATGGCCCCCGGGCGATCTCCACGCCTATGCCTCTTTGTATCTTTCCGGCCTCGACAAGCGCGGATAGCAGCCTTGCGTGATCCGTACCGATATCCGCCAGGGCTTCCGTGTCCGGCAGCATTTCCGCCAGGGCCGAAATCCTGCGGGAGAGTTTGACCCGGGCGCCAACACGCCCATTATGCCCGTTCAGCGTGCTACCGGCCTGATTATCCATGAAACTTGCCCTACCCCAGCGCCTTTCTCATCTATATGCTGCCGATGATCTCCGCTAGGAGCGCGGTAAACTTCGCCCCGGCCTGGTTTGCTGCTTCCACGACCTCCTCGCCGCTGAGGGGTACGTCGAGTATGCCGGCAGCCAGGTTAGTCACGCAGGATATGGCCAGAAGCCTCATCCCGCTGTGGCTGGCTACGATAGCCTCAGGCACCGTGGACATACCTACCGCATCGGCGCCCAACTGCTGAAACATGCGTATCTCCGCCGGGGTCTCATAGCTGGGGCCGGTGAAAGCCACATATACGCCCTCGCGAAGGTCTATAGCCAAACGCTTAGCGGCGTCCCTGGCCGCCTGCTTAAGCTCCCTGCTGTAAGCCATCGTCATATCGGGAAATCTGGGGCCGAAGCTGTCTTCGTTGGGCCCGATGAGGGGATTGACGCCCATATGGTTGATGTGGTCCGTGATCAGCATCAGGTCGCCTGCGGAAAAGGACGGGTTCAACCCCCCGCTGGCGTTCGTAAGAATCAGGGTCTCTATACCCAGGGCTTTCATCATCCGCACGGGATACGTCACCTGCCCCATGGCGTACCCTTCATAATAATGGAACCTGCCCTGCATGCAAAGAATGGCTTTTCCGTTCAGCTTGCCGATGATAAGCCTTCCGTGATGCCCGGGGGCTGTAGACACGGCGAAATGAGGGATATCCCCATAGGGGATGATGCAAGGGGCTTCTATCTTATCCCCGAAAGCGCCAAGCCCGGAGCCAAGCACGATGGCGATCTCCGGCTTTATGTCTGTCCGCGAACGGATATAGGCGACGGTTTCCTCGACGTTTTGCTTAAGCATATCCGGCCTCCCGTTTATTCAATCCGATAATAAACAGCGAATAAAATCTGTTTCTTTCATAGTGATTTTATCATTTTTACTATCCGGTCACAACTACAATCTTCAGGAAAATCGGAAAAAACGCAAAAGCAAAAAACGCAAAAGCGATTGACAAAGCAGAAGCCGTTTGCTAAAATAACTTTCGTCGGCGCCGCACGCCTTTTGCCTTGGTAGCTCAGTTGGTAGAGCAGTGGACTGAAAATCCACGTGTCGGTGGTTCAATTCCGCCCCAAGGCACTCCTCTTCGGCTTCTGACAAGACAAGTACTAAGACCGCGTAGGATTTTTTCGTCAGGACAAGGTAAGCCAGGAGGAGCGCGAGGGAGTGTATCTCAATACATGACCGAGCGATACGACGCAGCGTCCGCCGTCATGGCGGAAAAAGACAAGCGGAAGTGGCTCAGTGGTAGAGCATCGCCTTGCCAAGGCGAGGGTCGCGAGTTCGAATCTCGTCTTCCGCTCTGGTACCCCGTAAAACCTAAAACCTAGTGTAGCGTCCACGAAATAACTGGGCTATAGTTGTGTTGGATTTTTATGGAAGCCGGACACCTTTGAAAGTGTTCGTTTTCCTCGTTGGTATGTGGTTTTCCCAGCGTACACAAGCCCCATATTTTGATTGATTCTCCTTACAACTATTTAGGCATGTCCTGACTGATTTCCAGTGACGGCGAAATAGTTGAACCATGCACTTTTACGCTCTTCATTGAAGAATGGGCGATTTTGTGGTATAGTATTTTCTGGAAGAAGAGTATTGCCACAGGGGGATAATCGCTTATGCGAAAACAAAAAATATATTTAGAAACGACCTTGTTCAATTTTTATTTCGACGAGGACAGGGGCTTCGCCCACGAGGGTACAGTCAAACTTTTTGACGATATTGCGGCGGGGAAATATGAAGCGTTCACTTCGCGTTTTGTGATTGATGAATTGAACGACGCGCCGGAAGCCAAACGAGAAAAAATGCTTGACTTGATTTTGAAGTACGACATACCCATCCTTGAAACAAGCGAGGAAGCCGTGAGGATTGCTGACCTCTACATCGAAGAAAAAATCATCCCCCACAAGTACAGGACGGACGGATTGCATATCGCCATCGCTACGGTGAATGACTTGGATATGATAATCAGCATGAACTTTCAGCACATCGTCAAGCGCAAAACGAAAATCGGGACGGGAAATATTAACGCTTTGAACGGCTATCGCGCCGTGGAAATCTATTCGCCAATGGAGGTAATTGAAGATGAAAGCGATTAGCAAAATAGAGCAAGAGGTCAATCAAATCCGGCTCGGCATTTACGAGAAAACAAAGGATATGACCCCGGCTGAGTTAACAGAGTATTATAAACAAAGCACAGAAGCCACGATAATAAAATATGGTTTTAAGGTTATCGCAAGCGCGAAAGAAAACACCCAAGAGCGAAAAATATAGTGAGAAAAAGACTAATTTCTGTACTTTGTGCAGTTATTCTTTTTGTCGGAATAATGCCGTCGTCAGCGGGGGCGGCAACGGGTTATGAATCTGTGTATCAATGGAATTTGTCCGTTTATGACTCAAAATCTACCGATGAAGCTACCCTTGCGTATTACAGATTGCCGGAATATATGGTCAATAGTCTTGATGAAGATACTGCCAATCTCGCGCTATCCATAACAACTGGAAAAGTAAGCGATTATGAGAAAATCAAAGCGATACACGACTGGGTGGCTGAAAACATTTGGTATGACGCGGAATGTGGAATAATCGGGTCAACTTATGTTCTCCAAAATAAGCGCACCATATGTCATGGGTATGCGAACTTAACCGCCGCTCTACTTAGGGCAGTCGGGATTCCTGCCAAAGTGATTGCCGGATTCGCTTTAGGGGTAAGCGGTAGCCCTGCTGATTTTTATGATGTGTCAGGAACAGAAGGAAACCATGCATGGAATGAAGCCTACGCAGACGGTAGGTGGATAATTATAGATACCACTTGGGATAGTAACAATAAATATGTAAATGGTGCTTATTCAAAACAAGCGGCTTGCAAACAAGATTATTTTGATATATCTCTGCAAGACATATCGAAAGACCGCAGATATCTGGATTATGTCGATTATTATGTCATAGACGGACTTATCATAGGCGGCGGCACAAACGAGATCAATAATATGTACAACATTGTCTCATACAAGGAAAGCATGACAGAGATCGCTATCCCTGACGGGGTTACGGGTATTGGACCCTATGCGTTTCAAAGCTGTGATAACCTGAGAAGCGTAATCATCCCGCAAAGCGTAAAAAGGATTGACGATTGGGCGTTCAGTTGCTGCCTGAACCTGTCGTCAATTTTTATTCCCGGAAGCGTCACGCACGTGGATCCCTATGTGTTCAGCAGCAGTCCGAATGTAGTGCTGTATGGCAATGCCGGATCGTATGCGGAAGCGTATGCAAAAGAACATTCTTTGCCTTTCATAGCAGGAACTCCGAATGCTGAATTTGAAAAACCGTCCACTTGGGCGGCAACAGAAGTTAATGCGGCGGTAGCGGCGGGGCTTGTTCCTCAATCTATGCAATCCAAATACACGCAAGCCATAACCCGCGCCGAATATTGCGCCCTAGCCGTTACTCTTTATGAAAAATATACAGGCGAGGAAATCACCGAGCGCAAAACCTTTTCCGATACAGAGGATGTGAATGTCGAGAAGATGGCGGCAGTCAACGTGGTGTCGGGCATAGGCAATAATCTTTTTGACCCTGACGCAAAACTAACCCGTGAACAGGCGGCGGCTATGCTTTCCCGTTTGGCTGAAGCTATCGGTAAACCATTGCCGAAAAAAACGGCAGTCTTTTACGACAATCCGTTCATATCTTCGTGGGCATTTGAGAGTGTCGGACAAGTGCAAGCGGCGGGGATTATGGGCGGTATCGGCAACAACACATTCGCGCCGAAAGACCCATACACGCGAGAGCAGAGCATAATCACCATGATACGGCTTTGGAATATAGCTAAGTGATAAACCTATCAAGCTATGTGTTATAAGCGCAACGCATTTAAATTTGAGGGATACTGTATATAATGGAGGTCACTAATGAACTGCCCATATTGCAATAATGAAATGCAAAAAGGTTATATCCCTTCCACATATGGGTTAGCCAGATGGTATGCCGACGGGGAAAAACCGAGTCTATCCATAAAAAACAGCGGAGTACGCTTGAGCAATAACTCCGCTTTAGAAAAGCAAACTATCGAATCCTATAATTGTGAATTTTGCAAAAAGATAATTATTGATATTCCTTAACCAGCATGGAGTCGAGAATGGCTGAAAATGGCTCTGTAGCTTGAATTTTATATACTATATGGAACTAAACCAAGAATAATTCGTCTAATTAGACGAGGTGATATACCGTGAAAAAAATCAAACTAATCTTAGTAAATTCACTCACAATAACCTTAACGCTCGCCTTGATTGCTTGCGGAAGTAGTAAAGACTTGTCTTTGATAAAAGACATAGCTTCTGAGCATATCTCGATAATTAAGGTTTCCACTTTACCCACATTGTTTGATTCTGTGGAATTGACCGATACCAATGAGATAGAGAATATCGCGCTATATCTGGAAGGACTTAATCCCGGTAAGTCAAGTATGAACGATGCTATAGGCGGAATGGCTTACCTTATTGAGATTTTCTATGATGATGACACAGAAACAAAAGTCGTTATATCGGGAAATAAGTACATCAGTATTAACAATAACGCTGCACATACCATTCCTTACGATGAAGCGACAGTATTTGACACAGTGATTGGAGATATACTTTTAAAGCAATACCATAACCAATATAGGGGAACAATTGTTAAAGGCAAGATTCTATCCGTTTCCTCTGCTACAAGCGGAAGCAGTATCGCCTGTGAGATACAAACGGACGACAATTCGGTAATGTCAGTTAGCCTGAATAATGCAAGGCATATAATTGATATAACAGGAACAGGCCGCTTGATATTGCTCG
Source organism: Clostridiales bacterium (assembly GCA_009782505.1). GTDB lineage: Bacteria > Bacillota > Peptococcia > DRI-13 > UBA5745 > WRMS01. Next base: position 277 of record WRIW01000029.1, on the reverse strand, counting down.
TCGGCGATGAGGTTGAGATAGGGATTGATGACAATAACGTTGCCGATCAGGTATTCATAACAAATAATGCAAGAATATAGCATTAATCTCATGTTGTGGTATAAACACTTTCCAGACTATAGCGAAAAGAACGGACAATGATTTCCGTTCTTTTCCATCCCATCTGTTGGCTATTTTTTAATTCATTATTGATTTTTTCACGATTGCTTCCTTATGCACCCTGCCCATTCGCGCCTGCGTTGTCTGAGCCGTAGCCCTCCAAAAGATTGATTACGCC
>WRIW01000028.1 GCA_009782505.1 Clostridiales bacterium | reverse complement strand
TTTGTATATAGCGCAACCCGCGCTGGTAATCGCGGTTTGCCTGTATTTCACGAAAAAGTTCTATTCCGGAAAAGAGCTTGTCCAATAAGCGCGGCGGGGGCGGCTCTCTTTCGGCTTGCGCGCAAAAAGAGAACCGCCCCTGCCATGTAAGGCGCCCGTCAGCCTATAGGCGTGTCGGGCTCGCAGATGCTCTTGTAGTTCAGGAATAGGCGGCGTTTGCACTCATCCAGTAGTTCCGGCTGGGTCCAGACGCCGTATTCTACCGGCTTGTTGATGATCGCCAGGGCCGTGGGCTCCTGGTGCAAAGAGATCTCATTGTTGTGGAAGGAAAAGACAGAACCGCTCACTTTGCCTCCGCGCTCCGTGCATAACCAGCAGATAAACGGCGCGTTTGCCTCCGGCTCGGGATGGGTGTCGAAGGTGGGGAAAGCGGGCTTGCCGGGGATGCCCACCCGGGGGGCCGCTTCGCCGGCTTTAAATACGCCCTCGTAGCCGCCTCTGTTTTTCGAATGGGGCGAGAAGGCGTTGACGGTGATGCCGTATTTCGCCAGATCCAGGGCAAGCCCCCTGGTCAGCCCGACCACGCCGGCGTTGCAGACCACGTACTGGGTGAACTTCACCACGTCGCCCTGCCAGGCCTTGGAGGTACAGTTGACGATGCGGCCCCATTTCTTCTCTTTCATGATGGGGACGACGGCGCGGATGACATTGAAGTACCCCTTGGGCTTGATGTCGTTGTTCATGTCGAACTGCTCTTCCGTCACATCCTCGACGCCGCCGCCGCCGAAGCCGCCGGCTACGTTGACCAGGATGTCTACCGTGCCGAAGTTATCCACGGCGCATTTAGCCAGTTTCTCGCCGACTTCCCATTGAGAGATATCGCCGAAGCAGGCTACCGCTTCGCCACCGTGGTCGCGGATGTATTGGGCTGTGTCTTCGGCGTCGCCGCCGATCTGCTTGAGGAGCGCGTCATACTCGGCCTGGCGCTCTTTCGGCCAGGAATTATACTCCGCCTCGCTGATATTGAGAAACTTCGTCCCCCCGGCTTTCCGGCTGTTCGTGACTACCTTGGCGCCTTCGGCGGCCAGGGCAATGGCTACGGCTCGGCCTACGCTTTGGCTGGAACCGGTGACGATAGCGACTTTGCCTTTTAATGTATTTGCCACTATATCCTACCTCCTTCGCGCCTATTTCACTTTGCCGACGATGCTGTGGTAGCCGTTCAGTAGCTGGGCGTCCACGGCTTTGTCGATTTCTTCTACTGTCCAGAAGCCTTTTTCCATTGGCTTTATCATTGTCCGTACAGCGATGGGCTCCTTATGGCGGGCAATCAGGTTGTCATTAAGGAAAAACACCGTGCCGCTCACATGGGCGGACAACTCGGAGCAGAGAAAGACGATGAAGGGCGTCATGTTCATGGGGTCTGGCGCGGCGGGAAATACCGGCCTGCCGTCGTCCTGCTTAGGCGCGATGTCGTCCATCCGGGGCCGCGTCTGGGCATGGGGGCAAAATGCGTTGCAGGTAATGCCCTGGGAGAAGAGCTCTCCCGCCACGGCGCGGGTCAGGCCCACGACGCCGGCATTGGAAGCGCAGTAGTGGGGCGCGTCATAAAAGAGGTTGCCCATAAAAGCTCCGGAGGATGTGTTTACGATACGCCCGTACCCTTGCTTGATCATATAAGGCGCCGCGAAATGGATGACATTGAAATGCCCTTTCGGCTTGGTATCCAGGCAGACGTCCCATTCTTCTTCGGTGATCTCGTCTACCGAACCTCTGGCCAGAATGCCGGCTACGTTGACGACGATATCGATCTTACCGTAAGTGGAAACAGTGGTCTCTACGAGCCTTTTCGCGTCGGCGAAGTTTGAGATATCCGCGTAGCAGGGCGTAGCCTCGCCTCCCGCGGCTTTGATGCGGGCGGCTGTCTTCTCGGCGTCGCCGCTGTAGTTTTCATACTCTTCATTCAGTTTCTTTTTCGAAGCTTCATCCAAGGCGTCGTATTGATCCTTCGAGATGATGGCGTCGATCTTGCCGCCGGGCTTGCGGTTATTGGTCACGACCTTGGCGCCTTCCGCGGCCAGGGCTATGGCGATGGCGCGGCCTATACCGTGCCCCGAACCGGTCACCAGGGCGACCCGGCCCTTCAACATATCTCCCATGATAATACCTCCTACCTACACGTAGTCTATACGGCCGGGTTCGATGGGATGGGCGTCCTTGGTCATGGTCGGCGCGCCGATGGCGATGGAGACGGCAAAGGTATACTTCTCGGGGAACTTCAGCGCTTTGCTGAAATAATCGCCTTTATCTCCTTCGAAGGCCATATAGCAGATGCCGATGATGACGCTGCCCAGGCCGATGGCGTGGGCGGCCAGGGCCATATTTTCTACGGCGATGCCGCAGTCCAGCCGGGTCCAGGGATGGCCGTCGGGGTCGCAGCTGAGGAAAATCACCGTGGGCGCGCCGTAGAAGACGTCGGCGCTGCCTTCGCGTTTTAGTTGTTTGCCGGCTTCCTCATTGATCTCTTTGATCAGGTCTTTGTTTTGTACGACGGTAAAGTGCCAGGGCTGCTGGTTTCTGGCGCTGGGGGCCTGCTCCCCGGCTTTCAGGATGATATCAAGCTGCTCTTTGGTGATTTGCTCAGGTTTGTAACCGCGGATACTGCGGCGGTCGGCAATAGCTTCGAGTACTGGGTTGGTCATAGAGAATCCATCCTTTCTGATTTGAAGTTGGTCGTTGGATAAAGTATATACCTTTTTGCCGAATATGCAAAGAAAACTCACCCTAGATACGCCTTCTTGACGGCTTCGTCCTTGAGCAGGTCCTTGCCCACGCCCTGCATGATCAGGCGGCCCGTCTCCAGCACATAAGCCGTATGGGCGGTGTGGAGGGCCATGTTGGCGTTCTGCTCGATGAGCAGTATGGTGACGCCCTGGCGGTTGATCTCCCGGATGATCGCGAAGATGCCTTTGACCACCAGGGGCGCGAGCCCCAGGGAAGGCTCGTCCATCATCATGAGCTTGGGCCTGCTCATCAGCGCCCGGCCTACGGCCAGCATCTGCTGCTCCCCGCCGGAAAGGGTGCCCGCGGCTTGCCAGGAGCGGTCTTTCAGGCGGGGAAAGAGGTCGTAGACCCATTGGATATCGTCCTTGATGTTGTCCTTGCGCAGGTAAGCGCCGGCCTTCAGGTTCTCCAGCACGGTCAGATCCGGGAAGACGCGCCGGCCTTCCGGCACCATGGTGATCCCCAGGGAAACCACAACGTGGGCGGGCAAACCGGTGATATCCTTGCCGTCGAAGCGGATATGCCCGGAAGCCGGCTTGACCAGCCCGGCTACGGCCCGCAGGGTCGTAGACTTGCCGGCGCCGTTGGCGCCGATGAGGGTGACGATCTCTTTCTCCGGCACTTCCAGGGAGACGCCTTTCACCGCTTCGATGCCGCCGTAGTTGACACGGAGGTCTTCAATCTTCAGCATCGTCCGCCACCCCCAGATAAGCCTCGATGACCCGCGGATCCGACTGGACATGATCGGGGGTCCCGTGAGATATCAGATTGCCGAAGTCCAGCACATAGACCCTGTCGGATATCTTCATGACCAGGTCCATATGGTGCTCAATGAGGAAAATCGTCAGCTTGTACTCCTCCCTCAGCTCCTGGATGAAAGCGGCCAGCTCCTGGGTCTCCTGGGGGTTCATCCCGGCGGCGGGCTCGTCCAGCAGGAGGAGGGAAGGGCCGGTAGCCAAAGCCCTGGCGATCTCCAGCCGGCGCTGGAGCCCGTAAGGCAGGCTGGAAGCGACGTGATCTTTCAAATGGGCAAGGTTTTGGGCGTCGAGCAGGAGTTTGACTTCATCCCGCATCCGCCTCTCTTCCTTCGCGTTGAGCCGCAAGGCGGCGGAGAAGACGTTTTGCCTGGCCCGCATGTGTTTGGCGATGAGGACGTTTTCAAAAACAGTCAGGGCTTTGAATAAACGGATATTCTGAAACGTGCGGGCGATACCCCGCCGGGTGATCCTGTCCGGCGTATAGCGGATCGTATTGGCGTACTTGCCCAGGTTCTCCCCTTTATACTGGGCTCTCATCCTGCCTTGGGGATAACCCTCCACTATAGCCTCCCCGTGGAAGAGCACCCTGCCGTTGGTGGGCTCGTACACGCCGGTTATGCAGTTGAAAGCGGTAGTCTTGCCAGCGCCGTTGGGCCCGATGAGCGCTACGATCTCGCCTTCGTTGACTTCGAGGGACAGGTCGTTGACGGCGACTACGCCGCCGAATTGCATGGTGACGTCTTCCAGGCGCAGCACCGCCTCAGCCATTGGGCTCACCTGCCTTCCTGTCCGCTTTAGCCAGGAAGGCGCGCAGCCTGCCCCACAGGCGGCCCGCCGCGTAGGGGAGCTCTTTGTCCCCCATGATGCCCCTGCGGAAGAAGAGGACCACCGCCATGATGATCAGGGAAAAGACCACCAGCCTGAACCCGTTGCGGAAGACCGAAGGGGCGGCGATCCCCAGGAACCTGCCTGAGTCCAGCCCCCGGAGCCACCACTCGGAGGAGAAGATGAAAAGCAGGGCGCTGATACAGCTCCCGGATATGGAGCCAATGCCGCCCAGCACTACGATGAGCAGTATCTCGTAAGTCATGGCGGCTTTAAAATTGTTAGCCTGGACTGTATTGGCAAACATAGCGAGCATGGCGCCGCCGATACCGGCGAAGAAAGAGCTGATGCAGAAGGCGAGCTGCTTGAGGCGGTAAAGGTTGAGGCCCATGGCTTCCGCCGCGATCTCATCCTCGCGGATAGCTTTAAAAGCCCTACCGTAGGACGAGTTCACCAGCAGGACGATGGCGCCGATACATAGGGTAGCCATCATCACCGAGGCGAAGGCGGACAGATTGATCGTAGTATCGCCGATGCTCAATCGGAAAAAATTGAGCCGGACATAGTTTTTCAGGGGGTTCGCGGCGTTGGTCACCGGGCCCAGCTTGCCCCACTGAAAGACGGCGCGGATGATCTCGGCGAAACCTAAAGTGGCGATGGCCAGATAGTCGCTCTTCAAGCGAAGCACAGGGAGGCCGATGAGCCAAGCCGCCGCTGCCGCGACTAAACCCGCCAGGATGACGGCGAGGGCCACCCCCAGGAGCGCGCCGAAGCCGCCCATGATGCTTCCCAGGGCCTCGGGGAAAGAGAAATGAACGACGCAATCATAGTATTGGTAGACGAACTCCCGGTCAGCCAGGGGTATCGTAAAAATCGCGTAAGTATACGCGCCCAGGAGCATGAACCCCGCCTGCCCAAGGGAAAATAAGCCGGTAAACCCGTTCAGCAGGTTCATGGATACCGCGACCAGGGCGTAGACTGAGCTTTTCTTCAGTACCGTAAGCAGCATAGCGGCGGCGTCGGTGGGCTTGATGATTTGCTCAAGGACGATGATCATGGCAAACATCAGGGCAAGCAGGGCCGCGGCCGTCAGGCGGTGAGTTTTCTTCGTCATATCATACCTTGTCGGTGGTCTTCTCGCCAAAAAGCCCCGTGGGCTTAAATACGAGGATGATGATGAGCAGCACAAAAGTGAAGGCGTCCGAGAAAGTCGCAAGCTCCAGGGGGCTTCGAATCAGGCCCAGGTGGACAAGCACGGTGTCCATGCCCTTGATGATGCTCTCGCAGACGCCGATGATAAGGCCCCCCAGCACCGCGCCGGGGATGGAGCCGATACCGCCGAAGACGGCGGCTACAAAGGCTTTCAGGCCGGGCATGCCCCCCGCGGTGGGGATGACGCCGGGATAGTTGGAGAAGTAAAGCATAGAGCCCGTCGCCGCCAGGAAGGATCCGATGGCGAAGGTGAAGGAGATGACCCGATCCAGCTTGATCCCCATGAGCTGGCTCGTTTCGAAATCCTTGGCTACGGTCCGCATCGCCATGCCGATCTTCGTATGGCGTATGAGGACCACCAGGCCCGCCACCAGGGCCAGCATAAGGAAGGGCGTGATGATGGTCACCCGCTTGGTCGTCGCGCCAAGTACGGTGATGGAATCGGACACCCAGGGGATGGCGGGGTAGTTCTTATTCAAGCCCCCGGTGATGTACAGGGCAAGGTTTTGAAGCAGATAGCTCACCGCGATGGCGCTCACCATCACCGACATACGGGGGGCGCTGCGCAGGGGCTTGTATGCCGCGCGCTCGACGGCGAAGCCAAGGAGCACCGTCAGCAGGATGACGGCGGGTATGGAGAGATAAAGGGGAAGGGCCTGAGCCATGTAAACCATGATCAGGCCGCTCACCATAAATACATCCCCATGGGCAAAATTAATAAGGCGCAGGATACCGTAGACCATGGAGTAGCCGATAGCCATGAGGGCGTACTGCCCCCCTACGGAGACCCCTGCCAGCAGATAAGGGAGGATGATCTGAAACAGTCCCACCGTCAAGTCCCTTTATATGCCCTGCTGCGCGATGAATTCCCACTCGGCGGTGTCCGGGTTGCACCACTTGACATAGGCCACATCCCGCACGGCGTCGCCGATGTTGTCGAAGGCGATGGCGCCGGATACTCCATTATAAGTGACGCCGGGCAGCACTTCCAGTACCTTGGCCGGATCGGTGGAGCCGGCTTTCTTCAAAGCCTCAAGGGCCACATAGTAGGCGTCGTAACCCATGGCGGATACCGCCGCGATCTTATCGTCGCCGCCGTTGTTGGCCTTGGCCTGGGAGTTGCCGTTGATCCACTGCTTGATCCCGTTGTCGAAAGTGGGGTTGCCGCCCTCCTGATAGAAGGTGGTGACGCAGATGTTGACATGCTTACCCTCGGCGGCGTTGAGGATGACGTTGGAATCCCAGGTGTCGCCGGCGAGCAGGGGGATGGTGAGCCCCTGGGTGGCGGCCTGGTCGATGATCAGGGCCGCGGCTTCCGTGGACACCGGGGAGAAGAAGACGTCCGCCCCGGCGGTCTTGGCGTTGGCTACGTATGAGCTGTAGTCTGAGGTGCCGTCCGGGAAGGTCTCGTATACGCAGTTATCCCTGCCGAAAGCGTCCATGAAGTAGTTGCAGAGGCCAACTGAGTAGTCGTCCCCCTGCTTAGCGAGGCAGTAAGCCTTCTTCGCCGAATACTCTTCCTTGGCGAAATGGGCGAGCACCGGGCCCTGGAAAGGATCCAGGAAGCAGATGCGGAAGTAGTGGCTGTTGCCCTGGGTGACGGCGGGGTTGGTGCAGGTGACGCCCACTACGGGTATGCCCGCGTCGCCGAAGGTGCTGGAGGCGGCGATGCTGACGCCGGAGCCGTAGGAACCCAGCACGATGGAGCAGCCGTTGGACACTAAGGTCTGCGCCGCGGAGGGGGCTTTGTCGTTAGACGACTGGTTGTCGGCTATGTCCAGAAAGACATTATAGGTCTTACCCCCGATGACGACGGTAGGGGTCTCAAAGTTGGCGTACTGCATGCCGAGTATCTCCTGCTTGCCGCCGGCGCCGTTGTCCCCGGACTGGGGCTCAAATACGCCGATGCGGACTACGTCGTTGCCGGCAGCGGAGCCGCCGCCGCCGCCACGGTCGCCGCCTGAGCCCGCGGATGAGCCGCCGCAGGCGGCAAGGGTGGCGAGAAGAAGGCCGGTCAGTAATAATGCCAGTGCTTTTTTCATCATATGCTTGAATTCCCTCCAAATCCTTCTGGATTAATTTCAGGATTAATATATCAATAACGGGGATAAAAATCAAGCAAAATCGGGGATACGCCAATATCCCGGGGCGGCTTGGATTCTCGCGCCGTTTATGGTACTATTCAACTATGAAAAAGAAGTACATGACGAAGACGAAAAAGTATTTCAAGCCGAAAGTTTTCGGCATGCCCAAGCCCCTCTGGAACCTCATCCGGTGGATCTTTATCCTGTCCGGGACCGTCATGACCATTACCGCGACCTTGCGCGGCTCGGCGGCGGCGGGCTTGGCCGGGGTAGCCCTATCCTTTGCCTTCTACTGCTGGCTTTTCCTATACAAGGGCGTCCTGGATGGCGCCGTGCGGGCCTTTTCCCCCGTATGCGGCATAACCGCGCTGCCCTTTGCCGCCGCCGCCGCGCGGATATATATGGGCTACTTCTACTTCCGCTTCGAGAAGCTGTCGGAAGGGGCGGTAGGGCTACTGGCCCGCGTCTTCCCTGCCGCAGCCGGCACGGCAAGGGCCATGATCCCCCACGCCAAGACGCTTATGACCGTGATGACGGGCATAGCCCTGTGGCTGGTTTTCTACTGGATGGCCAACGGGCTCCGGATCTACGCGCCGCCCTTCATCCGCAGCTTAAACGGCACGGAGATCGCCCTGCTGGTCACCGGGGTGGTGGTATCCATGGCGCTAATCTTCATCGTCTACAGCCGGACGAACCTTTTCTACCTCCCGGCGCGAGACGGCCATATCGTGCTCTATGACGCGGTTTTCACTTCTGATTCCGGCATACTTATGGAGACCAACGCCTTCGCCAACCTCAACGCGGGGGAAAACGACCTGCGGCATCCATTATTTGGCTTGTTTTCCATGCCTGTGGGGATCGTGGCCTCCTGGATAGCTTACTGCTTCCGCAGCCACGAACTGGCTTATGTATTGTCCCTGTCCTTTCTGCAGGTTCTGGCGCTCTTGCTGGCCATGGTTTTGGTTTCCCGCCTCGCCGGCCTCAGGCACCTGGATCAAATCGCTTTTCTCCTGCTGTACTACATCAGCTTTCCGTCGATGCTTTTCTTACTGACCATAGAGCAGTACATCATGGCCTTGTTTTGGCTGATGCTGTATCTATATGCGGTCACAGCCGGCAAGGGCGCAAGCGGCCCGTGGCTGGGGATATGCTTCGCCGGGGCGTCCGGCTCCCTGCTGACAAGCGGTTTCTTTATATTCTTCTCCCCAAGGGAGGGCGGCTGGAAGCAGGGCTTGCTTACCATACTCAAGACGGGCCTTGCCTTCTGCGCCTTCGTAGCCGCCTTCGGGCAGCTCCCCTTATTTACCGGGGCGGTACCGGCCTTACGAAGACTATCCCGCTTCGCCGCCGCGGGTCTGCCCTTCATGGAAAAGCTTCAACTGTACCTCAAGTTCGTGGCCGACTGCCTGCTGGCGCCGGGGGGCGCCGCCAGCCACGCTTACGCCCATGCGTCCTATCAGCTGCCCGCCCCGGAAGGGCTGAGCCGCGTCGGCATAGCCCTGCTGGTACTGGCCTTGGCCGGCTTCGCCCTTAACTACAAAAACAAATTCTGCCTCATGAGCCTCAGTTGGGTTCTGTTTTCCTTTTGCCTGCTGTGCCTGGCCGGCTGGGGCGCCGAAGAAAACGGCATGATCCTGTATTCGCTGTACTTCTCCTGGGCGTTTCTCGCGCTGATCTTCGCCGGCCTGACGAAAGCCCTGGCGAAGCATCCCTTCATCCGCTTCGGTTTGGCGGCGGCGGCTTTCCTTGTCGTCGCGGCGGTAAACATCCAGGAGCTCCGGGAGCTGATACGTTTCGGCTTTTTCTACTACCCGAACTGAGCCCCGGCTGTGATTTATCCATGTCGGGCCAGTAGCAGGCATGCCAATGCTATCGAAAGGCTTTTCATGAGCAAAATGCGACCTTATCTGCGGCTGATGCGGCCTCATCATTACGCCAAAAACATTTTCCTGTTCCTGCCCCTGTTCTTCAGCGGGCGGCTGCTGGAGTGGCCCCTTCTACGGCAGACGTTGACCGGCTTTGCCGCCTTCTGCCTGGCCAGCTCCGCGGTATACATTTTCAACGACTTACTGGACAGGGAAAGCGACCGCGCGCACAGCGTGAAAAGCAGCCGCCCCCTGGCTTCAGGGGCGGCGAAGGCCGGATATGCGTGCGCCCTGGCTGGGGCTCTGGTATGCGCGAGCCTGGCTTTGCAGGCGGCTGCGGGGGGCGCGAACGCCATGCCCTGGCTGTATCTGACCGCCTACCTGCTGCTTAACGCCGCCTACAGCTTGCGTCTCAAGCATGTAGCTATCCTCGACGTGGCTATCCTGGCCACCGGCTTCCTGCTGCGCCTGGCTTACGGCGCGGCGCTGACCGGCATCGCCGTATCCGGATGGCTTTTCCTCACCGTGCTGGCTATGTCCTTCTACATGGGGCTGGGCAAGCGCCGGGGCGAGCTGGCCAGGCAGAAGGATACAAGGCGGGTACTGGCGTCGTATAACCGCGGCTTCCTGGACAAAAGCATGAACATGTGCCTGACGCTGGCGGTGGCGTTCTATGCCCTATGGGCGGCGGAAAGCGGCAGACCGGCGGCGGGCGGGCCCTCGCGCGCCGGCGGCATGCTCTGGACAGTGCCCCTGGTCATGCTGATCTGCCTGAAGTACAGCCTGGATGTGGAAGGGGATTCGGACGGGGACCCGGTGGAGGTCGTCATCCGGGACAAGGCCCTCTGCGGGCTGGCTCTGCTCCTGGCAGCCGTTATATTCCTGCTGCTCTACATGTGATGATATAAAGCGAGCCACGCCGATAACCCAAGGCGGCGCTACTTCTCTTTCGCCACATACACCAGGCCGTGGGCGCCGGGCCCCGTATGGGCGCCGATCACCGCGCCAAGGCACAGGTCGTAAGTGCTCTCCTGGGGGAGGAGAAGTTTGAATTCTTCCCTCATCGGAGCCGTAAGGGCAAGGTCGTCCGCGTGGAGGAATACGGCGGTGGAGCCGGGATCGGGCGGCTCGCCGAGGATCTTGTCCTTAAGCCACTTGCGGAATGAGCTGGGGCTTCTTCTGATTTTAGCGACCACGCTGATTTTGCCGTCGTACAAAGTCACGACCGGGGTGATGTTCAGCAGGTTGCCCGCTACCGTCGCGGCGGCGGAGAGGCGACCGCCCATCCGGAGATACTTCAGCGTATCAAATGTAGAATAAAGCCTTAGGCGCGGGATGAGGTCCAGGATATGGTCGCGGATCGCCGCGGCGCCGGCCCCCAGATCCCGCTTCCGGCAGGCTTCGATGACCAGAAGGCCCAGGTTGCCGGTGGAGTGCCTGCTGTCGATGATGGTGATCCGCTCCTGCTCCTCCGGGGCGAAGCGGCTCCGGGTCATCACCGCGGTCTGATAAGTGCCGCTCAGGGTGGAGGCGATAAAAATACCCACCACGTCTTTCCCTTCATCCAGCCGCTTGCGGAAGAGGTCGTGGAATACGGCGGGGGAAGGCTGGGAGGTGGTGGGAAGGGCGTCCGCCTTTGATAAACGGGAATAAAACTCCCCGCTGGTCAGGTCTACACCGTCCCGGAAAACCTCGTCGCCAAACGTGACCATCAGCGGAATGACGTCGATTTGAAATAACGCTTCCGCGCCCGGACCAAGGTCGCTGGTGCTGTCCGTCATGATCGCAACATGCATTCTTGAAGTCTCCTTGTCGATAGAAGTACTCGTACCGGGAAGACTTAACGCCGGTAGATTATTTATAAAAATTTTAGCTTCAAACCATTATGATGTCAATATTCTGTGATAGAATATCAACAAACGCAGAAACGCGAGGGAGGCGGCTAATGCAGAACGCAAGCCCGGCCCAGGCGCCGGATAAGAAAGAGCCCGCTACGATATGGAACATGGCGTTTATCACCCTGTTTGTCACGAATCTGACCTTCAATATGGGTCAGAATATGAGCAATTCCCTCCTCCCCGTCTATGCCAACGCATTAGGGGCGTCCGCGGCTGCCATCGGCGTAGTGGCCAGTTCCTTCGCCGTGTCGGCCATCGCCTTCCGCTTCATCTCCTCGCCCATCATGGATACCTACAATAGGAAGTATATCGTGGTTTTTGCCGCCCTGACCCTGGCTGTGGCGTTTCTGGGCTTCGGCATGTCCGGGAGCATCACTTCACTCATCGGCTTTCGGCTGGTGCAGGGCTGCGGTATGGCTTTCGGCAATGCCTGCTGCCTGGCCATGGTGTCGGATATGATACCCAAGGATCGCTATGGCGCGGGGATCGGGTACTTCTCCCTGGCGATGGTCATCGCCCAGGCCCTGGGGCCGTCCGTCGGCCTCTGGATGGTGGATAAGGTCGGCTATTCCGCCACATTCACCATGAACGCCGGCATCATGCTGGTCACCGCGTTTCTGGCTTTCCGTATCAAGCTGAACTTCACCCGGACGAAAAAGCTCACCCTCTCCGTGAAGAACGTCCTGGCGAAGGAAGTGGCCATACCGACCATACTTCTGCTCCTGGTCATCACCGGCTACAGCTTCGGCGGCTCTTTCCTTATCATTTATGCCAGGGAGCAGGGCGTCACCTCCAATATCGGCTTATACTTCACGGTGAGCGCCGTCACCGTGCTCATCACCCGGCCATTCCTGGGCAGGCTCACGGACAAGTACGGCGTAGTCATCGTCGCCATACCGGCTTTATGCTGCAATGTGATTTCCTGTTTCATCATCAGCAATGCCCACGCCTTGTGGCACTTCCTCGTCGCGGCTTTCATCGCCGCCCTGGGCTCCGGCGTATGCCAGCCCTCGCTTCAGGCGTTGAGCATGAAAGCCGTCGCCGGCGACCGCCGGGGCGCGGCCAGCAGCACCAATTATCTGGGTATGGATTTCGGCGCCCTCTTCGGGCCGCTGCTGGGGGGGCTGGTCGCCCAGTCCCTGGGGTACAGGATGATGTACCGCTTCCAGGCTATACCTTTGGCAGCCTGCATGTTGATCTTATTCTTATCCAAAAAATGGATATCCAATACGGAAAAGAGCTTCGCCGCGGAAGCCCGGGCTGAAGCCGGGCAGTGACGAGTGCGTCAGGAAAGGCTGAGAGAGTTGAAGACGAAGAGAGCGAGCAGGTCCTACATCGTGAAGGAAGATATCCTGCCCGAGGCGATCATTAAGACGGCCCGGGTCAAGGAAATGCTGACGAGGGGTGAAGCGTTGACCGTAAACGAAGCGGTGGAGAAGGTTGGCCTCAGCCGCAGCGCGTTTTACAAGTACCGCGACGGGATCATCCCAAACGACAAGGACGATACGGAGCGCATCACCGCCCTGACCCTGATCCTTGAGCACAGGTCCGGCGTCCTTTCCAACGTACTCAACGCCGTAGCCGGGATGAAGGGCAATATCGAATCCATCAACCAGAGCATACCGGTCCACGGCGTGGCGGTGGCGACGATGAACATAAACACGAGCCAGGTCCGGGACGTGAACCGGCTGGTGGAGAATCTGCAGAACCAGGAAGGGGTAAAGAAAGTCGAGATCGTAGCGCAGCCTTAGCGCTTAAGGTCATGCCGCCCGGCGCTTCGCGGCTTCCCGATACGGAGGAGCGCTGAGCCGGGGCGGAAGAAGCTGCGACGCTTTAGGAGGGGTGAACGGGCGTGGATAAGATAAAAATCGCTGTATTGGGGTTAGGCAACGTAGGGCAGGGCGTGGTCACGATGCTGGACACGCAGAAGGGCAGGCTTGCGGCTAACGCCGGATGCGAGATCGAGTTGGGCAGGGTGCTGGAGAAGTACCTGACCAGGAAAAGGGACGTCCAGCTGCCGGAAGGCATATGCACCAACCGCTGGGAAGACATACTCCACGACCCTTCTATCCGCATCGTTGTGGAGACCATAGGGGGCATCGAGCCGGCTCGCACATACATCCTGCAGGCGCTGCAAGCGGGCAAAAATGTCGTGACCGCCAACAACGATCTCCTGGCGGAGTATGGCTATGAGCTATACCAGGCAGCCCGGGAAGCCGGCAGGGACTTGTATTTTGAAAACAGCGTGGGAGGGGCCATCCCGGTCATCGGGGCCCTGCGCCAAAACCTCAGCGCCTGCCGTCTGACCCAGATCATGGGCATCATCAACGGCACGAGCAACCATATCCTTACAGGCATGGAGATGGGGAGCGATTTCCAGAAGGCCCTGGCAGGGGCCCAGGAGCTGGGGATCACCGAGCCCGACCCCCTGGCGGACGTGGAGGGGCACGACGCGGCCAGGAGCCTGGCTATCATCGCGACGCTGGCATTCCACAGCCAGGTCGATTTCAGCGACGTATACGCGGAGGGGATAGGCAAAATCACCAAAGAGGACATCGAGTTCGCTAGGAAGCTTGGCTACCGGATCAAGCCCCTGGCCATATGCCGGAACGAAAACGGCGCCGTGGAAGCCAGGGTGCATCCGGCGCTCATCCCCTCGGCCCACCCCCTCAGCGCCGTGAAGGACACCTATTACGCCATATTCATCCGGGGCGACGAACTGGGGGAATCCATGTTTTACGGCCTGGGCGCGGGCAGATGGCCCAGCGCGGTGGGGGTGGTGGACGATGTGGTGGCTGTGGCCCGCAATATCGTCAACGATTGCCAGGGATGGCTCAATACATTAGAAAACAGGGGCCTGCCCATCCTGCCGATGTCGGAGATCCATACCCGATACTATCTGCGGCTGCTCCTGGCCGACGAGCCGGGGGCGCTGGCTTCCGTGACGGAGATACTGGGCAGGCTTCGCGTCAGCCTGGCCAGGGTACACCAGTCCATATCGGACAAGGGCGCGGCGGAGGTCGTGTTCATCACCCACGAGGCGGTGGAGGGCGATATGCAGGAAGCGGTGTCCCTGATCCGCGAGCTTGCGGTGACGAAGAAAATACTATCTTTGATCCGGGTGGAGGGCGACTGATGATGGATACGATAAATATTGCGATAATCGGCATGGGCACCGTGGGCCAGGGGGTGGCCATCATGCTGCTCAAGCAAAGCGAGCTCCTGGAGAAGCAGTTGGGCTACAAGCTTGTCCTCAAGCGTATACTGGAGAAGTTCTACGATAAACAACTGGACTTCGACCGGGGGGGCATCCCCATTTCCGGCGAATGGCAGGACGTGCTGGGGGATCCGGATATCCACATCGTCGTGGAGACCATGGGGGGTATAGAGCCGGCGAAGACCTTCATCACCGAGGCGCTGAGAAGCGGAAAGCATGTAGTGACCGCAAACAAAGACCTCCTTGCCCTACACGGGCAGGAGCTCTTCGCCGTGGCGAAGGAGTCCGGCGCCGACCTGTACTTCGAAGCCAGCGTGGGCGGGGCGATCCCCATCCTCTACTCGTTGCGGCAGAATCTGACTTCAGACCCCATCCAGGAGGTCATGGGCATTGTCAACGGCACGACGAACTACATCCTGACCCGCATGGCGGACGAAGGCGGGGATTTCTCCGCTATACTGGCAGACGCCCAAAGGCTGGGTTACGCCGAGGTGAATCCGGCTTCCGATGTGGAAGGCACAGACTCGGGGCGTAAAGCCGCGATACTGTCGTCTCTGGCTTTCCACAGCCAGGTCACCCTGGACGACGTATATATCCAGGGGATCACGGAGATCACCCGGGAGGATATCCTATTTGCCGAGCAGATGGGTTACGCCATCAAGCTCCTTGCCATCTGCAAGGAGACGGCAGGGGGGATAGAAGCCAGGGTGCACCCAACGCTGCTGCCCAAGAGCCATCCCCTATCCACCGTGCAGGATACATTCAACGCGATATTCGTCAAGGGGGGGCATTTCGGCGAGGTCATGTTATACGGCAGGGGCGCCGGGCGCTTTCCCACAGCCTGCGCCATCCTGGGGGACGTAGCGGAGATCGTGAGGAATATCCGCTTTAACTGCAGCGGCAGGCTGACCCGGGTGTACGGCAGGGAAAAGGGGATCGTCCCCATCGACGACGTGGAGACCCGTTTCTTTATGCGGCTCCTGCTGGCGGACATGCCGGGGGTGCTGGCCGTGGTCACGAAGGCGCTGAGCAAATATAACGTCAGCCTCGAAACGGTGAATCAGATGGACCTTATCGAAGGGGACGCCGAGCTGGTATTCGTGACCCATCTGGTGCGGGAGGGCGATATGCGCCGGGCGCTGGAAGAGATCGGCAGGCTGGAAGTGACGAAAAAGATCGTCACCGTCCTCCGGGTCGAAGGCGTCTGACACATCGTTTTTACTTCTGGTTATTGAGGGCAATCATTGGGGTACCGGCATATGAATAGAAAAATGTATCTTCCGCTGGCCTGCCTGCTTTTTTGCATTACGTACATCGTGGTTGCCGATGCCCCCGCCGACAACAAGATGCTTCTTGCCCTGGCGGCGGGTGTTTTCGCGATAATGCTGGTAAGGTCGCTCCGGAGCGGCAAGTAGGGGACAATGACAACAAATTAGACAAAGGAAAACCGCAAAAACCTTGATGCAAAAGGCTTTCGCGGCAGATACGGAAATCGGAGCGACAAGACTTGAACTTGCGGCCTCTACCACCCCAAGGTAGCGCTCTAGCCAAACTGAGCTACGCCCCGACGACGATACTGATTATATAAAGAATTATAAGCGCTGTCAAGAAGCTTTGAAAGGTGTTTGAAAGGTGTGTGAAAACACTTGAATGAGATAACGATTAAAGCGCTCAGGCGCGGCGAAGAAAAAAGCATACGGGTCCCTGCGGGGCAGAGCCTGCTGAAGTCCATCCGCGCTATGGGCTTTTCCCTGCGGGCTTTATGCGGGGAGCGGGGGACTTGCGGCAGCTGCAAGGTCAAGGTGACGCAAGGGGAGCTGGCGCCCGGCAGCGGGGACAGGGCATTCTTCTCTGAAACCGACCTTGAGGCCGGCTGGCGCTTGTCTTGCATGGCGTACCCCGAAGCGGATATCGGCGTCGAGCTCAACGCCGACGGCGAAGAAGACTTCAACGGCGTCATCGCTTTCCAGCTGGCTGACGGCGGATATAAGCCGCTGACGGCGGAAATAGTGGAGCTGGCGAAAAGCAAGGATAGTATAGCGGTACAGACGCAAAGCGTGGGGAAGCTGGGGCTCTCGCTGCTGCAGGCCGCGGGGCGGATGGCGGCGGAACCGGACGCCGCGTATACCATCACGAGATACGGGGGCGATATCGTCTCCATAGACGCAACGCCGAAAGGTCATTACGCCATCGGCGTGGATATCGGCACCACGACTCTGGGCTTTGCCCTGGTAGACCTCCGGGCCCCCGGCGTGATCGGCCGGCTCTCCATGGTGAACCGGCAGCGGGAGTACGGCGCCGACGTGGTGACCAGGATAGTAAAAGCCAAGGGCGGCGAGCTCCCCTTGCTTAGCGGCACGATACGGGCGCAGCTCGCGGAAGGGGCAGCCAGGTTATGCCGGGAGTACGGCGTGGAAAGCGGCCGGGTCATAAAAGTGGCCGTCGCCGGCAATACGACTATGCTCCATCTGCTGCTGGGGCTCAACTGCGACCTTCTAGGGAAATACCCCTTTACCCCGGTGACCCTGGAGCGCCTGTCCGTCCCCTGGAAGGAGCTTTTCAGCGGCGAACTGTCCTGCCCCGTAGACATTCTGCCGGGGATATCGACCTATGTGGGGGCCGATATCACTGCCGGGCTGCTCTATCTGGATATGCATAAAAGCGAGCGCCCGGAGATCCTGCTGGACATCGGCACAAACGGCGAAATGGCCCTGGCCAGGGACGGGAAGCTGCTGTGCACTTCCACTGCGGCGGGGCCGGCCCTGGAGGGGGTCAATATCACATGGGGTACGGGCAGCGTGCCGGGGGCGATATCGTCCATACAGTATGAGGGAGGCGCTTTTACCTGCGCTACCATCGGCGGGCAGCCGCCTGTGGGCATCTGCGGCTCCGGCGTGATCGAAGGGATATTCCGTTTCCTGGAGCACGGGCTGATGAACCGCACCGGCCGGTTCCAGGGGGAGTACGCCGCCGCTGGGGCGGTCATCGCCAAGACCGCCGCCGGGGAGGATATCTTCATCAGCCAGAAGGACGTAAGGGAAGTGCAGCTGGCGAAAAGCGCGATCCGCTCGGGGGTAGATCTGCTGATCCGCCGGGCGGGGCTTAGCTGCGGCGATATCGAGACTTTGTATATAGCCGGCGGCTTTGGCGTGAATATCGACTTCCGCAGCGGGGTAGGCATCGGGCTGGTGCCGCCGGAGCTGGAAGGGAAAATCAAGGTCACGGGGAATACCTCCCTGGGCGGCGTGGTCAGCTACCTGGTCGACCCCCGGCGGGCGGGCGCCCTGGACGAGATCATACAGAAATCCTCCGAGTTCAGCTTGTCGGAGGATGAGGATTTCGAGGATCTGTTTATCGAGAACATGTCGTTTTAGCACGCCCCGATGACGCCCTTGCGGTAAGCCGTGAGATACCGGCGGCACAAGCGGTCTTTGCCCAGTATAGCCTCGGCGGCGTACAGGGTCGCCCGCATGTCCGCTGAGGTGGGGTCCATGATGGCGCTGTCCATGCCCGCCGCCATAGCCAGGCACAGGAACTGCTGATTGATCGCCTTGCGGAAAGGCATGCCGAATGAAATATTGCTCAGGCCCGATGTGAAGTGGACGCCCTGGTAGCGGCTCCGGATCAGGCCCATAGTCTCCGTGAAGCCGGCCAGGGCGCTTCCGTTGGCGCTCAGCGCCGTAGCCAGCGGGTCGATGAATATACGGTCCTCGGCTATGCCGAGGGCCTTTGCTTTCTCGACCATCGTCACGGCTATGCCGAACTTGACCTGAGGGTCGTTTGAGATGCCGCCGTTATCACAGGTGAGGGCGACGACTTTCCATTCGCTGTCCGCTATATGAGGCAGGAGCAGGTCGCATTTGCCCCGCTCCTCGGACACTGAGTTGATGAGCCCGGGCCTCTTCACGAGGGGGAGCATGTCGAGGATGAGGCCGCAGTCCGCGCTGTCTATGCAGAGCGGGACGTCCACCTCGTCCTGAACCACGCCGATGAGCCAGGCCAGCGTCTCCCGCTCCCCCTCGGGGGCGCCGCCGGCGCAGACGTCCAGATAATCCGCGCCGAACTCCGCCTGCTTGCGCGCCGTCTCCCGGATATAGGCTTCGTCCCGGGCGGCGATGGCCTTCGCGGCGGAAGGGATGGCGCCGTTGATTTTTTCGCCGATGATGATCAAAACCTCACAGCCTTTCGTTTGTTGCGTCGCAGGGCAGGGCGGGCTTGGGACGAGCCTATCTGTCGCGATGGATTGAACGGCTTCGTATGCCAGATAAGAAATCGCAAACCTGGCAAATCCGTAGGCGTGACACGACGTCGCCCCAAGCCCGCCCTGCCCTGCGCCGTAGTTTTCGCTCGTCACAGTTCACTGAAATCATACCGTCCCGGCGGCGTTTGCGCAATACTTTTCCATCGTCATTTTTATGCTCCCGCGCGGACTAACATTGTGAAACTTGACAGTGACATCCCGCCTGGCTATGTGCTATTATGTTCTGGGGACAGGGGTAGTCCCGGCGCGAGCCTGAGACTATCCGGTTCTATCGAAAAAATTGATGGAGGGAAAAAATGATGCTGGATCCAACCAAATTTAAAGACTGGGAAATCGCCGAAGAAGCGGAGAAGACGCTCCCCAGCGTGGAGCACTTCCGGGAAATGATGGGGCTCCTACCTGAGGAGATTATCCCCTACGGCAAGACGCCGAAGCTGGATTTCATCAAAATCATGAACCGTCTTAAAGACAAGCCCGATGGCAAGTACATCGAGGTTACCGCCATCACCCCCACCCCCCTGGGCGAGGGCAAGTCGACCACATCCCTTGGCCTCATCGAAGGCTTGGGCAAGCTGGGCAAAAATGTAGGCGGCTGCCTGCGTCAGCCTTCCGGCGGCCCGACAATGAATGTGAAGGGCACCGCGGCGGGCGGCGGCAACGCGCTCCTGATGCCCATGACCGAGTTCTCCCTTGGCCTCACCGGCGACATCAACGACATCATGAACGCCCACAACTTGGCGATGGTGGCGCTGAACGCCCGTATGCAGCATGAACGCAACTATGACGACGAGCGCCTCGCGAAAATCGGGCTGAAGCGTCTGGATATCGACCCCGAGCGCGTAGAGATGGGCTGGGTGCTGGACTTCTGCGCCCAGGGCCTGCGCAACATCAAGATCGGCCTGGGCGGCGACGGTAAGACCAACGGCTTCCCCATGGACTCCAAGTTCGGTATCGCCGTAGGCAGCGAGCTGATGGCCATCCTATCCATCGCCAGGGACCTCAAAGACCTCCGCGAGAGGATCGGCAAGATCATTGTGGCGTACAACAAGAAGGGCGAGCCCGTGACCACAGCCGACCTGGAAGTGGACGGCGCCATGACCGCCTTTATGCGCAACACCATCAACCCCACCCTGTGCTACACGGTAGAGCATCAGCCCTGCTTCGTGCACGCGGGCCCCTTCGCGAACATCGCCATCGGACAAAGCTCCATCATCGGCGACCGTCTCGCGCTCAAGCTCTTTGATTATCATGTCACAGAATCCGGCTTCGCCGCGGACATCGGATTTGAGAAATTCTGGAATGTCAAGTGCCGCCTGTCCGGCTTGAAGCCGAACGTATCAGTAGTCGTCGCCACGATCCGCGCCCTGAAGATGCACGGCGGCGGGCCGGCGGTGGTAGCGGGGCGCCCGCTGCCTGTAGAGTATACCGAGAAGAACCTCGACCTCCTGGAAAAAGGCTTGGCCAACCTGTTCCATCATGTGAACAACGTCAAGAAATCCGGGATCAAGCCCGTGGTATGCATCAACAAATTCTATACGGATACCGACGAAGAAGTCGCCCTCATCAAGCGCCTGTGCGCCGAGCAAAATGTGCGCTGCGCCCTGAGCGAGCACTGGCAGTTTGGCGGCGAAGGCGCCAGGGAGCTGGCCGAGCTGGTCGTGGAAGCCTGCGAAGAGCCCGCCGAGATCAACTACCTCTATCCCCTGTCCATGCCCCTCCGTGAGCGCGTCGAGATCATCGCCAAGGAAGTCTACGGCGCGGACGGCGTAGAGTGGGCGCCTCTCGCCATCGAGAAGGCCGAGCGCTTTGAAGCGGACCCGTACTATGCGGACTTCTCCACAATGATGGTGAAGACCCATCTGTCCCTGTCCCATGACCCGGCGGTGAAGGGCGTTCCGAAAGGTTGGAAGCTGCCCATCCGCGACATCCTGGTATACGGCGGCGCCAAGTTCCTCTGCCCCATGGCGGGGACTATCAGCATGATGCCCGGCACGGGCTCTGACCCGGGTTACCGGCGCATCGACGTGGATACCGATACCGGCAAAGTAAGGGGGCTCTTCTAAGGTGAGTTTTTTAGCAAATAACATCCAGGATTTCTCCGACGCCCTGGCGTCGAAGGCCGCCACACCCGGCGGCGGCGGCGGATGCGCCCTGGTGGGCGCCCTGGGCGCCGCCCTGGGCAACATGGTCGGCAACCTCACGGTGGGGAAAAAGACCTACGCGGCGGTGGAAGGCGAGATCGTCAAGCTCATGGAGGAAATCGAAGGTCTCAGGAAAGAGCTCCTGGGCCTCATCGACGAAGACGCCGTGGCTTTCGAGCCGTTATCCAAGGCGTACTCGATCCCCAAGGACGACCCTACCCGGGACGAGACCATGGAAAGCTGCCTGAAGATAGCCGCCGACGTGCCCATGCGGATACTCCGCGCCTGCTGCAAGGTCATCGACCTGCAGAAAGGCTTCGCGGAGAAGGGCAGCGCCCTGGCCGTATCCGACGCCGGTTGCGGTGTGGTCTTCTGCAAAGCGGCTATGCAGGGGGCGGCCCTCAATGTGCTCATCAACACAAAGAGCATGAAGGACAGGGCTTTCGCCGACGGGCTCAACACCGAGGTCAAGTCACTGCTGGATAAATATGGCAAAGCAGCCGACCAGGTATACGACTATGTCTTTGGGAGGATGGAGTAGCATGGCTGAATTATTAAAAGGCGCCCCGGTGGTGGAAGCCATCAACGCGAAGATCATTGCCGACGTAGCCGTCCTGAAGGAGAAAGGCGTCAGCCCCACCCTGGCGATACTGCGCGTAGGGGAGAGGCCAGACGACATCTCATATGAGAAGACCGCTACCAAGCGCTGCGACACAGTGGGCGTGAACGTCAAGAACGTGATCTTCCCCGAGGACGTGGATCAGGCTACCGTCATGGCGGCGGTAGACGACTTAAACAAAGACGCCGGGGTCCATGGCGTGCTGATTTTCCGCCCGATGCCCAAGCATCTGGACGGGGAAGCCGTCAGGACCGCCCTTGACCCGAAGAAAGACATCGACGGCATCACGGACGGCTCCCTGGCGGGAGTGTTCGCCAACAGCGGCCAGGGTTTCGCGCCCTGTACGGCCCAGGCGTGTATCGAGATACTGGACCACTATGGCATCGAGTGCGAAGGCAAGAGAGCCACCATCGTAGGCAGAAGCCTGGTGGTGGGCAAGCCCGTCGCCATGATGCTCATGGCGAAAAACGCCACCATCACTACCTGCCATACGCGGACGAAGGATCTGGCGAAGACAGTCGCCGCAGCGGAGATCGTCATCGTGGCGGCCGGCAAGATGGAGACTGTCACGGCGGATTACTTCAGCCCGGGGCAGATCGTCATCGACGTAGGCATCAACTGGAGCGATGAAAAAGGCAAACTCGTGGGCGACGTGAAGTTTGACGAAGCCGAGCCCATCGTCGGGGCTATCACCCCGGTGCCCGGCGGCGTAGGCACGGTCACCACCAGCGTGTCCATCAGCCATGTGGTAGAGGCGGCGAAAAAAAGCGCGGGCTTAGCTTAAGGTCGCGCTTATCGGCCGCGTAAGACGGCCGCGCTTTAGGCTTATTCGGTACAGAAGCCCCACTTGGCTGCGCGTTAGCTTAGTGGGGCATTTTTCTACGTTTTGCGGAAAATCAAAGTTTAGGGGGAAGTGGCATTGGAGGATTATACCAAGTTTAAGCTGAAACGAAAGGAAGAGCTGGCCCCGTTCCTGAAGGACAAAGACAAACTCTTCGTGGTAGCCTGCAACAAGTGCTTCAAGGAGTTTGAGCTGGGGGAGGAGCCGGAGCTGGGGAGATTTCAGGAGATAGCCGGGGAAGCGGGCAAGACCGTCACCGGCTGCGCGAATGTGGATTTCCTGTGCAACAGGACCACGACTGAGAAGGCTCTCCTCTCGGCGCTGCCCCAAGAGGCCGGGGATGTGTTTGTCATATCCTGCGGCTTAGGCATTCAGACGGTAGCGGACGTCACGGACAAGCCGGTCTACGCCGCCAGCGATTCGATTTCCTATAGGGGCCGCCACGGTATGGCGCTGACCACCGCCAAATGCGAAGCCTGCGGCCAGTGTTTCCTGAACCTCACCGGCGGGATATGCCCGGTAGTCGACTGCTCAAAGAGCCTTACCAACGGGCAGTGCGGCGGCGCGAAAAACGGCAAATGCGAAGTGGACAAGGACATGGATTGCGGATGGCAAATGATATATGAGCGGATGGAGAAACTGGGGCGCAAGGCGGAGCTGTTGAATCAACCGCTACAGATACGGGATTACTCGAAAATCAATTATAAAACCATCAGTCAGTACGTTAAATCTATTCGCGAAGAGCGCCTGGACGGGTACTACGGCGGCGTCCACCCCTCGGAGCGCAAGGAGTACAGCGAGCATCTTTCCCTGGTGAAGTTCCCCGACCCCAAGACGGTGGTCATCCCCTTGTCCCAGCATACGGGCGCGCCGGCGGAGCCGGTAGTAGCCGCCGGCGACGAAGTGAAAGCCGGGCAGAAGATAGGCGAGGCGAACGGCTTCATCAGCAGCCCCATGCACGCCAGCGTGAGCGGCGTGGTGAAAGCGGTAGAGCCGCGGCTGCATCCCATCACGGGGGCCATGGTCCTCTCCGTGGTCATCGAGTCCGACGGGAAAAACACCTTGCACGAATCCGTGAAGCCCGCCGGCGACCTGGAGGATATGAGCCCCGAGCAGATAGCCGCCGTCATCCGTGAGGCGGGCATCGTAGGCATGGGCGGCGCGGGTTTCCCCACCGCCGTGAAGGTCATACCGCCAAAGCCGGTAGACGTGGTGCTGCTCAACGGCTGCGAGTGCGAGCCGCTGCTCACCGCCGACCACCGGGTGATGGTGGAGTACGCCGACGATATCCTCTTTGGTCTAAAAGCCGTCCTCAAAGCTTCCGGCGCTGAAAAAGGCATCATCGCCATCGAGGAGAACAAACCCGACGCCATCGAGATACTCCGGGCGAAGACGGCCGGTTCGGCAAATATCGAAGTAGCCGTCACCCGGGTGAAGTATCCCCAGGGCGCGGAGAAAATGCTCATCAAGCGCATACTGGGTCGTTCGGTGCCTTCGGGGGGGCTGCCCGCCGACATTGGCGCCATCGTCAGCAATATCAGCACCGTCAAAGCCATATCCGACGCTATCCAAAGGGGCCTGCCCCTCATCGAGCGGGTACTCACCGTATCCGGGGAGAGGATAAGCAAACCCGGCAACTACATCGTGAAGGTGGGCACTTCCGTCAAGGAGATCATCGACTACTGCGGCGGCGTCGTAGGCGACGACGTCACGGTGAAGATGGGCGGGCCGCAGATGGGCTTTGAGCTCAAGGAGCTTGCCGTGCCGGTGGTAAAGGGTACCAACGGCATCATCGCCATAGAGACCGTGGTCACGGAGCCCAACGAATGCATCAA
This sequence comes from Clostridiales bacterium, assembly GCA_009782505.1. Lineage (GTDB taxonomy): Bacteria > Bacillota > Peptococcia > DRI-13 > UBA5745 > WRMS01. The sequence goes on along the minus strand of WRIW01000028.1, from coordinate 2,158 downwards.
GTGCGGCCGCTGCGCCGACGTCTGCCCTATGGAGCTGAAGCCCCTATACTTCACGAAGTACGCGGGCACGGAAAACTGGCAGGGCTTCAAGGACCAGAATGTATTGGACTGCATCGAGTGCAAGTGCTGCGATACGATTTGCTCTTCTAAGATCCCCATCGTGAGCATGATCAAGACCGGGAAACAAGCGATAAGGGAGGGCAAATGATATGTTGATCACCCAGCTCAAATCGAAAGATACCATCGAATCCCTGGCTAAGGCGAAGACGGTCATCATCAACTGCCACGGGTGCAAGGAAGTCTACTTCCCGGAGCATGAAGCCGCCGAGCTGCAGAAGGAGCTTGTGGAAAACGGCAATATTTCAGAGATCATCACCACCGATTATATCTGCAATCCGGAGCACCAGGCGCTTCAGCTGAAGAAGCACATGGCGAAAATCGACAGCGCAGACACGGTGCTGGTCTTCTCCTGCGGCGTAGGCGTGCAGACTACGGCTCAGTCACTTGCGGACAAGCGGGTGTACGCGGGCTGCGATACTTACCCTCTGCCGGGCTTCCAGGGGGTGACGCCCCTAGAGTTTGACTGCGGCCAGTGCGGGGAATGTTACCTGAACTATACCGGGGGCATATGCCCCATCACCGCCTGCTCAAAGAGCCTGGTGAACGGCCAGTGCGGCGGGTCGAAAAACGGCAAATGCGAAGTAGACAAGGACATGGAGTGCGGATGGGAGCGGATATACAGAAAGCTTGAGGCGTTAAACAAACTCGACACATTAGGCTACCCTGCCAAGATACGCGATTTCAACCATCCGGATGCGGACTGACCCGGAAAACTAATAATAGGAGCGATAGAAAATGAGAGTTACTGAATTATTTCAACGCGGCGAGTTCGTGATCACGGCGGAAGTAGGCCCTCCGAAAGGGTTCCATGTCGGGCATCTGATGGAAGAGGCGAATAATTATCTGAAAGGCCGGGTCACAGCGGTAAACGTCACGGACAACCAGTCCTCCGTCATGCGGCTTGGTTCTCTTGCCACATGCAAGGCCCTGCTTGACGAAGGCCTGACCCCCATCTGCCAGCTCACCTGCCGGGACAGGAACCGTATGGCGCTGCAGACGGAAGTGTTGAGCGCCGCTATGTTTGGGATAGAGAATTTATTGCTGCTCACCGGCGACCATACCTCCCTGGGGGATAATCCCCAATCCAAGCCCGTTTTCGATTTGGACTCCGTCTCCCTCATCCACGCGGTGAAGAAGCTTGAGGAAGGCGAGGATCTGGGGGGGAATAAGCTCGTGGGCGACCCGCCCAAATTCGCCAAGGGCGCGGTGGTGTCGGCATGCAGCGATTCTGTGGACGTACAGCTGGCGAAGATGGAAGCGAAGGTCAGGGCCGGGGCGGAGTATTTCCAGACCCAGGCTGTATTTCAGCCGGAGATGTTCATCAAGTTTATGGAGAAGGCCAAGGGCTTCGGCGTGCCGGTCATGCTGGGGGTGATCATCCCGAAATCCGCCAGGATGGCAAGCTATATGAACGCCAACGTGGCAGGCATCAACGTCCCTCAGGAGATACTGGACGAACTCAACAAGGATCCGGAGAAGACGAAAGCAGGTATCACAGGGGTGGAGATTGCCGCTCGTATCGTCAAAGAGTGCAAAGCGTACTGCCAGGGCTTGCATATCATGGCCCTTGGCTGGGAATCAAAGGTGCCGGACCTGCTGGCGCAGGCTGGGATGTAATGCGCAACGCGAAGCGGAGGTGTGAGCGACATGTGCGCGAACGCCGACGGGGTATGGGGCAGAGCCCCATCAAACATAGCACAAAGGAGGAGAAAGCATGAGTAGTACAAATGGTTCTGCGGTGAAGGACGGGCGGTTCGCGGTGATCGACAGGGTCCTGGCGCAGAACGGGCGGGATGAGTCGATGCTCATCCAGAACCTGGAGCAGATCCAGCATGAGCTGGGGTACCTGCCGGAGGAAGTATTGTCGTACATGGCGGAAGAGATGGGGATGCCCCTGAGCAAGATATACGGGGTGGTGACGTTCTACTCCCTGTTTACGACGGAGCCCATCGGGAAGTACGTGGTCAGCATCTGCATGGGGACGGCGTGCTACGTGAAGGGCGCGGGGGAGATCCTGGCGGAGTTCGAGCGGCAGCTG
>WRIW01000027.1 GCA_009782505.1 Clostridiales bacterium | reverse complement strand
CTCATGCCCTGGCTGCCAGCCGGAGCCGTCTGAGCCAGCGCCGACAGAAGGAATCTGAGCGACTAACGTATTTGACGCTTACGCGGAGCCTGTCAGAGCCTGAACAGCAATACGCCGGCTATGAAACCGACGTATTGCTTGTGTTTTCTATGCGATTAATGCTGTATCCGACTTTATTCGCCGTTCATGACGATTCGGAATTCCTTGATGTTCGAGCCGTTGCCCTTGATATCGTAGTAGAGCGTGTACGCGCCCAGGTCGATCTTCCCGTCCACGTTAGCGTTGTTCGCGCTGATCTCGACAGCGTATGGGACAGACTTCTTCTCTCCGTCCGCGTATACTTCCGTCACGGTGAAGGACAGTATCCACACCTTGGAATTCTTATTGGTTTCCTTTATCCCGATGAAGTCCTTCGCGGTAGCAGCGGCGCCTACAAGGATCGGTTCCGGGTCAGTGCCGCCCGCCTGGCCGATCACAAAGCTTATCTCCGGCTCGGCATAGGGCTCAGTATCATCCTCGGCGATAAGCGAGATCTTCACGATGTATTCCCCGTCGCTCAGCGTCGCGAGGAACGCTTCGTACAGCACGATGTGGATACTTCCTTCATACGCTTCGCCTAAGGCTTCGGCGCCATAGAGTTCGTCGTTGTAAAGCAGATACTTATCGCCGTCCGGCTCAAGAGTCAATTCATATGGTACGTGGTCAATGAAAAGGAATACGGCGTCTAAATCCAGATAATCGGCCGTCGCTACAAACTCAGCGTTCTCGCCTTCCTCTTGCACTTCGCCCGGATCGTTGATAAATACCGGCGCCGGTGCGATCTCGCCCCGGTCGCGGATCCGTAAACGAGGCAGCGGCGTGCCGCTCATGGTCTCGCCCACAGATGCGAGCCCGGTGACGAAGACCTTGACGCCGTCTTCGACGAAGCTCAGGTCTACGTCGGTGGTGATATAGGCGTTGATGTAGACCAACGCGCCGACGCCGGAGCTATCCGTGACGGTAAACTGGCTGATCACGCCGCCGGTCTCCCTCACGTCCGATACCGTGCCCGCTACCCGGATGAGTTGCCCCGTGTACGCGGGATCCATCGCGGCTTCGGTAGACAGGCGCTTAGCCCTGATTTCGCTCGCCGACGTCTCGATGACGTCCAGCTTCCTCACCGCGATCTGCGTCTCGCCCTGATACGCGCTGACAGTGCCGGTGACCCGTATCCGCTGCCCCTCAAGTACGCCGGCGGACACGGGGAAGAGGTTGATGCCGCCTGTGGCGTCCTGTACATAGATGCAGTCGAAGAAGCCCGTATTCGTCGCTCCGTCGCCGCTATACACATTCGTCGTAGCTATACCTTCGATGGTGACGATGGCGCCTTCGCCTTTCGCCGCCACTTCGGCGATGGGGGTGACTTCCATGATGGACTGGATGAGGTTCATCACGATATTTTGATTGCTGTAGAGGTCGGAGATGTTGTCAACGGAAGAGTTCCTTATCTCAAAGTTGCTCATAAACGCCCCGCCCGCTACTATGACCTGGGAGGTCACGCCGTTTCCGTGGTCCACCGTTTCCGACGCCATGATCATGAACTGTTCGTCATACATCCGCGACGGTACTCTGGGATAAGCCTCTGAGTTCGGATGGACGATATCATAGTCCTCTGACCGGCAGCCCTCGGGCAGGCTGACTACTTTGGATACGCTTCCGGGCAGGACTGCCGCGGCGGGGGCGTTCCACCAGTTGCTGTTCTCAGGGGCGACGGCGAAGACCGTAGTCCCTCCGTACTGGCTGAATCTTTGCCCGATATCCACCGTCTTCATTAATGGGTTGCTGAAGTTATACGCGTTGTGCCCGCCTGCGGGGTACAGCCTATTCGGCGCGTTGGCAACGCCGGGCCAGTAAGGCGTAAGGCTGTCGGCTGCGCCGTCCTGGGCTATACGGAGCGTAGAGCCTATGGCGGCAAGGAGCTTGTTTTGCTGAGCAAACATCAGGTCATCATAAGGCATTCCCGCCAGCGTGCCGTAGGTGTCCGTATATCCGCCTTCATAGATGTTACTCCATCCGGTGAAGATCGTCGTTCCGCCCCTCCCGGCGAATGCCGTGATGGCGTCCCTGACCTCCGGCGAGTAGGAGCGGTATGCCGGCAGCCCCGCCGGATTCCCGGGTATATTGGGGTACAGCCTCCTGCTGGGGGCGGTCAGGAGCAGCGCCCGGTACTGCGGGTTGCCCGCGGCGGCGATGAGCTCTTCCTCGGTGTTGAGGATATTGACCCGTACGCCGTAGCTGGCGGCTACGTCGGCAAAGTTCGTCATGTTGTCTTTATAGTTGCCGCTGACGTATTCGTTGTAGTGGGCGCCGTCCACGCCGATGTAGACCAGCCCCTGGGCGTCCCAAACGTCAAAGGTGATGCTGTAGGAATAGGACAGCTCGGTACCGTCCGCGAACTTCAGCACTGCTGTGACGTCCACCGTAGTTTCCCCGGCGGCGGTAGGCGTATAGGCGAGCTCATCTATGTATTCGCTGTTTGGCGCGATGACGATAGTTAAGCCGCTTCTCTCATCCAGGACAGCGCCTCTGGCTTCATACTTAATGGAGGTAAGGGTTGCCGCCTGCTGCTCGTTGTTGAAAATCGTTGAGGCGAGCCCAATACTTTCGCCGGTCACCGGCATGATCTTGTCCTTCGTGACTTCAGCGAAGCCCGCCGCCTTGCCCTGGCCAAGCCATACGGGGGCCGTGACCGCTATCCGGTCGCCCTGGGGCGTCGATACGACGACGCGCAGATAGTAGTAGCCCGCCGCGGGATGGTCGATGGTCTTGGTATAGTTGTAGTCCTGCGCGTTTGGCGTATCTTTTAGCAGCTCCACGCCGCCGTTCGTGACCAGGCATACGGATTTGACATAGTTGCCCGCCGTAGGATTGACGATCTCCGCCGTGAAGTCCGCCGACGAGGGGACGATATCCAGTATCGTGCCCAATGGCTGCCCGTTGACCTTGTATACGATCTCCAGGTCAGCGACTTCCGTGGAGTATACACGCATATCCCGCAGGGCCTGATAGACGCCGTCCAGGGAGAGGTCGTTGGTCCAGATTCCGACGCGGGCAGTATTCGCGTTGCCCCACTTGCCAAGGTGGTTGTCCTGGCTGTTTGTCGGGGCTACGTGCCAGCCTTTGTCCAGAGCCATGGTGTATTGCTCATAGGACGGGAAGTAGCCGCCTGATCCGATGGCGCCTTCCCCGTTGCCCACCTCGAGGAGGGTGACGCGCTGGTCGATGATGGGGTCGTAGTAGGCGAAGTTGCTGAAATTACCGAAGGTCGTACCCGGATGGTTAAACATGGTGATGGAGTCGGGGGTGCGGGAAAGCAGCTCGTAGTAAGCCCTCATCCCGGCGTCGCTTTGTTTGTTGTTCAGCGCTGTGTTGTTTCTGCTGACGAAGCCGCTTGTGTTGAATGTATTCATATGCCCGGGGCCGCCCGACCAGGTCATCTCATAACCGTAGAAGCTGATGAACTCCCCTGCCCTGAAGGCGTTGGTCGCGGCGTTTTGCCCTTTCTGCCAGTTGACGTTGTCGAGGTTATAGTTATTCAGGTCGATGCCCGCCGGGTTGTCGCCGCTTTGCGCCGTCGGCTCGCCGAAGCTGTTGCTATGGTCGGTCACCGCGAAGAAGTCCAGCCCGGCTACATCCCTGGCGTACCGGTACGCTTCTTCTATCTCGCCGATGCCGTCGGACAGGTTGGTATGGGAATGTATCTGGCCAAAGTAGACCTTCTCGCCGCCGGCCACCGCTATCGTATAGGTCAGCGTCACCTTGTCTCCGGTGATATAGCCGTCCTTCTCCGCCCAGGCTGTAATGGCGACTCTCGCCGGGTCTCCGGCGAACATCTCTTCGCTCAGCGTAAGCGCTTCCGCGTAGAGCAGCTCGGCGCCGCCGTTGAGCGTATACTTGATGCTCGCGCCCGCCACTGCGTTCTCCAGCTTGATAGTAGAGCCGGGGATGACGGGTCCCGAATTCTTACTTGCGGTGACCAGGGGCAGCTTCGCCTGTGTATACTCATATGTGTTGACCCGGCTGTCGTCTTTGCCGGGGGCGGCCGCTTTGACCAGCAGCGTCAGCGGCAGGCTAACCGCCGTATACTCGTTGCCGGCTGCCGCCGCCCAGGTATTGCCCCCGTCGTCGGATACGTGTATGGCGTAGCCTTCCACCGCCCCGTCGTCCTCAGAGCCGGGCGTAAAGGCTACGGCCTGCCCGACGGGGACGGCGCCGCCTGCCGGGTCGGCTACCGGGCGGCTCAGCTGATTCTCGCCCAGGATGTAGTCGCCGTTGACGGTGATGTAGTTGATTTGATGGGTGCCGCCGGAGCCGATAGTGGCGCCGCCGGCCGACGTTTCACTCGTCATCAGCAGACGCAGATATAATTCATCGAGGTTGTTTGCCCCCACCGGTAAAGTCTTCGAATAATTCGTAGCCCCGATTGCCACCGCGCTGGGTACGATCACATCAGGGTCGTTCGCGTCGAACCATTCTATGCCGTTGGCGCTATACTGCAGTGTGAAATCACGGGGCCCCGTAGCGGATGAACGCATATTCCAGCATACTTCGATGTTCTTGAAACCGGCGCTGGACGCGGTGATTAGCCACCAGGATTCATTCGCTGTACCGTTCAGCCCGCTCAAGTTAGCCCCCCCGGAGCTGAAGTTAAGACTCTGAGGAACACCGCTTTTAATGAACTGAAGGGTCGCGCCTGCCATGTAGTCGCCGTCGGTAGCGGCGATTTCCGTACCGGACGCCTGCGACAGGTTCCACTGCGCCGCGACGCCGTAGCCGTCTGTGCCCGTCGTATCGGGCGGCGGGGGCTCTTCGCCGGGGGTGATATCACCAAACACCGATACCATAAGCTGTGCGCCGCCATTGAAGTTCGCGGCTACACCGACGACGTCGATCATATCATCCACGGCAAACTCCGCCGGCAGAGTAGTACCGGCTGTACAGCGCAGCGTGGCGGAAGCGCCGTCGGCGATATCAATTATGGAGTGATTGGAATTGGTCGCGATTGCGGCGAGCTTGACGCCTTCCACCTTGACCAGCCGCCCCTCATATGCCAGAGAATTTAGCTGGCTTATGCTTATCGTCTCCGGCATAACCGGTGCAGCGGAGGTAGGCAAGACCTCTATCGCGGATAAATTCGCGGGTTGGATTTGAAGTACGCCATTGTAAAGGCTCAGCGTACCGGCAACTCTGACTTTCGCGCCGACTTCAAAAGTCGACAGCGTGATGCCGGAAGCAAACACAGCGATACCCGCCGTGTCGTCCTGTATATACAACGTACAATTCGTCGTGTTTGTTCCGCTGGATTGAAGCGCCCTTGTGACGAAACCTTCTACTTCGACGCTGCCCGCGCCCTGGGCTCTTGCTTCCGCAATGGTCATAACGGGATCATCCGGCTTGCCAGGATCCCCACCGTCGCCGGGGCCGGGCTCGCCCGGATCCCCGCCGCCAGGCTCAACGCCGCCGATGAGGCTCACCGTGCCGATGCGGCTTGTCCCCGCACCGGCCATCGTGCCGTCGTTGATGGAGGCATTATCCTCCACCTGCAAGCGGAGCCATAGCGCATCGGCGTCTTCCGCTTCGGAAGGCAGCGTTATACTGATGTTTTGCGCCGTGCCGCTGGTCGCCGTGGACGTCAGCGAGTAATCCGAACCTTCGATTTTCGCGAATGATTCGCCGTCCAGGGAATAGAAAGCGGCGAAGTTCTTCGGGCCGGTATTCGAGCCGTAAGAAGCGTACTTGAGCTCCAAGCCGGAAAAACCGCTGGTGGAGGTTTGTATTTCCCAATACCCGCCCACAGACCAGTTATTATAGTAGACCGTTCCATTTCCTGCTGTAAATCCGCTATACACAGCGGTCGACGCCAGGAAAGAATCCTCTTGATACAGGCCCCCCGTGGCGGGGGTACCGGGGCTCGGGTCCAACGCTCCCGTCAGCGTCCATTCCGCGAGGGTTTCGGTTGCCGCTTTCACCGGCGGCGGCGCCGCCGTCATAAGCCCAAATACTAAGAGAAACGTGAGCAATAGGGAGAGGCATTTTTCCAGCTTTCTGTTCATCTTTCATCCTCCTGACTCAAATCCCGTTTATAAACACATTTATTTATTCGCTCTCATTCTACCATGTTGACAGGATTTATCCATACCATTCCGGTAAATATCCCGTAAATAATCAGTAATAAATATCGACAAAACGCGATAAGAGCAGTATGAAATCACTCTGAAATCACATTGAAAGCCATTCAAAAGCCCAGTGAAAGAATCCCATATATTTACAGGCTGGCGCTGTCTCCGGCTAGTACTGCGTAACACCTAAAAGTTGTCAATTATTTGCGAGAGTTTTTCTCGCGAGACAAGGCACGATGAGGGATAATACCCGCTGTGGTATTTGACCGAGGAGTAACGCAGTATCGTGGGAAAAAGGCCGTAAAGAATGCAACTTTTAGGTGTTACGCAGTACCAGTACTTCAAATGCCAAGCGGGCGGCGTCGTGGAACCGGCTTTGGCGTTCGTGCTCCTCGACGGCCTCGCCGTTTTTCGTATTTCGCGACACGGTCAGCACAGACAGGGCGGCGATCCCATGCCCGGCGGCATACCCGGCGATAGCCGCCGACGCGAAGTCCGTGACCTCCGCCGACGGGAGGGCCTCCCCCAGAAAGAAGCGGTCGTCCGTCTCGACGGGTAGCGCCTTGACCGGTATCCCATGCTCCTTCGAGACTGCCAACGCAAGGCGCAGCAGCGTAGCGTCCCCTCCCTCCGGGACGACCACATCCCGGACAAAGACGTCGGCGCTATGGGAAAAGCACTCCCCTATATAGACTACCCGGCGCGCGCCTAACCCAGCGGCGTCGTGGAGGTATAGCAGCGCCGCAGATACGCCGTAACCAAAGGACAGCAGAGCGATCTCCGCGCCCTTGTAGCGCCCGGTGTAGCCGACCATGCCGCGCAATTCATATATCCGCGCCGCGTTGTCCAGCCAATGGGCTGCCAGCATCCCGGCCCGCATGGGGTCGTCCGTGAGGATGAGACGCTCCGGCAATGGGGTTGTCAGCCCGGTCAAACCTGTCATGTTTACTCCTTATTCACAAGGATTGACACAATGGGGACGGTTCTCTATGTGTTTTCACAAAAACACATAGAGAACCGTCCCCATTGTGTCCTTATTTATCCAAGCAATATCTCCGCCGCCCTGATCGCCACGTCGATGGCGCGCTCCGGGTCGTGGTTCTCCGGATTGCTCAAGCCGGCGTTGGCGCGCTCCTGGTTCCACACCACGCTCAGGGCGCAGCCGGCCCGGGCGCCCAGTATCTGGCTGACGATGTACAGGGTAGAGCTCTCCATCTCGCTGGCGAGGCAGCGCGCCTTGATCCAGGCCTTCCACTTGCCCATCAGCTCATCCCCCGCAGGCATGCGGCTGGGGTCGTGCTGCCCGTAAAACGAGTCCTTGCACTGGACGATCCCGGTATGGCTGGGATAGCCTTTCTCCTTAGCCGCCGCCACCAATGCATTGGTCACGTCCAGATTCGCCACCGCCGGGAACTCGATGGGTACGTATTCCTTTGTCGTACCTTCCATGCGGATAGCCCCGGTGGCGATGACCACGTCCCCGCCAAGGACGTTGAGATCCATGCCGCCGCAGGTGCCTACCCGGATGAAGTCCCGCACCCCGGACATGAACAATTCCTCCACGCCGATGGCGGTGGAAGGCCCGCCCATCCCGGTGGACATCACCATGACGGTTTTGCCGACAAGCTCGCCCAGCCATATGGTGTACTCACGCTTCTGCGAATAAAACCGCGGATTGGCGAGCTTTTGGGCTATCTTCTCCACACGGCCCGGGTCACCGGGCAGCAGGGCGAGCTTCGCCCCGTGGGCGTCGTCTATGCCGATATGATATAGTTTTTCCACTGTCATCGCACTCCTTTGTCGTAGGGTATGCCCTCGGCCCTGGGGGCTTGGGATTTCTTGGAGGTGAAGGTCAACACCACAAGGGTCACGATAAAGGGCATCATCTTATAGAAATACGCGGTGATGGACAAGTCCTTCAGTATAGGCAGCCCCGAGGAGCTCGCCGCTATCGCCTTTAGAAGCCCGAAGAAGAAAGCCGCGCCCAGTATGCGCAGGGGCCTCCATTGGCCGAATATGAGGACAGCCAAGGCGAGGAAGCCGTAACCCGACACCGTGGCGTTGAACTCCCGGGATGTAGGGATAACGAACACGAGCCCGCCGACGCCGGCCAGAAACCCGGAAATCATGACGCCGATGTAGCGCATCTTGTACACGTTGATGCCCACCGAGTCCGCCGCCTGGGGATGCTCCCCACAGGAGCGCAGCCGCAGGCCGAAGCGGGTCTTGTTCAGCATGAGCCAGGCTACGAGCAGGATGAGAAACCCGATATAAGTCGTGAGGTAGGCGTTCTTAAACAACAGGTCGCCGATGACGGGGATCCTGCCCAGGGCCGGTACGCTCTCGAAGCGGAACCAGTCCTCGAAATGCACCTGCTGCGTGCCCCTCTCGCTGATGCGCCGCCCTACAAATATGGCGAAAGCCGGGGCGAGCATGTTGATCGCCGTACCGCTGATGACCTGGTCGGCTTTCAGATTGATCGCGGCGTAAGCATGGGTGAGGGACACGACGACCCCCACGGCCCCCGCCACGAGCACCCCCAGCATGAGCAGGACTTGCCCGTTGATGGCAGAGCCGGATTTCTGCACGATGTTGATAAACACAACGCCGGTGAAAGCGCCGAAGATCATGATGCCTTCGAGGGCGATATTGATGACGCCGCCCCTCTCGCTAAACATGCCGCCTAAAGCCACGATGAGCAGAGGTATCGAGAAGAACATGGTCTGCTGGACCAGAAAGTACAGGATGCTCATTCGTCGCCGCCCCCTTTCTCCTCGGCTTCCTTCCCGCGTTTCCCTATCTTCTGGATGAAGCCTTTGATTAACAAGGCCGCCGCGCTGAAGTAGATGATGATGGAAACGATGATCTCCACCGCCTGAGGCGCGTAATTATAAAGTTGCATATTGAACCCGCCTACGGTGAGGTACGCGATAAATAACCCGGAGAATATGACGCCGATGGGATTATTCAGCGCCAGGAGCGCCACGGGTATGCCGTTGAAACCTTCCTGGGCCAGGGTGTCCACCACGTCTATGCCTTTACCGGCTCCGCTCAAGAAGAGCAGCGCCCCGCCCAGGCCGGCCAGGGCCCCGGCAACCGCCATGGCCATGATGATGCCCCGGCTGGAGTTGATTCCGGCGTATTCGGCGGCGTCTTTATTGTAGCCGCAGGCCTTGATCTCGAAGCCGAAGGTCGTCTTCTCCAGGACGATATAGATCAGGATCGCGCCGATGATGGCGATGAAGATACCGCCGTTAGCGCTGGAAGGGCTGTTGCCCACGCGGAAGAGCTGGTCGAGCCCCAGGGTAGGGACATTGGCATGGCGGGGCACGGCCAGGGTGATATTTCGCCTCTGGTCATACACGGTCTGGATGATGAGATAGTTGACCAGATACATGCCGATATAGTTCATCATGATGCAGGCGATGACCTCGTTGACATTACGCCAGGCCTTAAGCAGCCCCGGTATCGCGCCCCATACGGCTCCGGCTGCCACCGCGGCGACGATGGCCAGGGGGCACAGCATCCAGCCGGGAAGGAACGCCAGCTTGACGCTGACCAGTATGGCGCAGTACGCGCCCAGGATAAATTGACCGGAGGCCCCGATGTTGAAGAGCCCCGTCTTGGAGGCAAATGCCACGGACAGCCCCGTCATGATGATGGGTGTGGCGTAGTAAAGTACCTGCCCGGTGCTTTTCAGATCGCCCAAGCCGCTGCTCAGCAGGGTGAGGAAGCCCGCCACGGCGTTGCCCGGATTGGATATGAGCAGGACGACGAAGCCTACCACCAGCCCCACCGCGATGGCGGCGAAACTGGACAGGGCGCTGGACATGTCCAGAAGCCCGGCTATGCCTTTTTTCTTCTCCAGCTCGGTCATGACACCACCTCCCCTCGCTTAGACCCTGCCATATAGAGCCCCAGCTCCTGATAGGTCACTTCCTTGGGGTCTACGTCCGCCACGATCTGGCCTTCGAAGATGACCAGGGTGCGGTCGCTGACGCCCAGGGCTTCTTCCAGCTCCAGGGACACAAGGAGGATGCCTTTGCCCTTGCCCCTCTCCTCGATGAGCCGCTCATGGATATACTCGATGGCGCCTACGTCCAGGCCCCGGGTGGGCTGCACGGCTATGAGCAGCTTCGGGTCACGGTCGATCTCCCGGGCGATGATGGCTTTCTGCTGGTTGCCGCCGGACATGGCGCGCACCACTGTCTTTGCCCCTTGACCGCTGCGGATGTCGAAATTCTCGATGAGGGTATCCGCGTAGGCGAAGACCTCGCCGTAATCCAGGAACCCGTGTTTCTGGAACTTCGGCTCGAAGTACCGCTGGAGCACCAGGTTGTACGCCAGGTTATAGTCCAGGACAAGGCCGTGCTTATGCCTGTCTTCCGGGATGTGGGCCATCCCGTCGCCGCCCCTGGCCCTTACCGTCTCATGGGAGATCTCTTTACCATTAATGACGATGCTTCCGGCGTCCGGCTTGACCAGGCCCGACAGGGCGTAGACGAGCTCGCTCTGGCCGTTGCCGTCGATACCGGCGACGCAGACGATCTCTCCCGCCCTCACCCTAAAGCCGACGTTGTCCACGACATTTTTGCCCGTGATCTTATTCTTCACCGTCAGCCCGGATACTTCGAGGATCACCTCGCCCGGCTCCATCTCCGGTTTATCCACTTCAAGGCTGACCTTGCGCCCCACCATCATCTCGGAAAGCTCTTCTTTCGAAGCCTCCGCCACGTCCACCGTGCCGATGTACTTGCCTTTGCGTAAGACGGAGCAGCGGTCGGCGACGGCTTTTATCTCGTTGAGCTTATGGGTGATGAACAGGATGGATTTGCCCTGGGCTACGAGATTCTTCATGATATTCATCAAATCGTCGATTTCCTGAGGGGTGAGGACCGCAGTCGGCTCGTCAAAAATCAGGATCTCATTTTCCCTGTACAGCATTTTCAATATCTCAGTGCGCTGCTGCATGCCTACCGTGATGTCGGAGATAAGGGCGTCCGGCTCGATTTCCAGGCCGTACTCTTTCGAGAAGGCGACGACCTTCTCCCTCGCCTCGTCCATGCTCAATAAGCCGCGCTTCGTGGTCTCGCAGCCGAGCACGATGTTTTCCAGCACGGTGAAGTTGTGGACAAGCTTGAAATGCTGATGGACCATGCCTATGCCCAGCTTCGTGGCGTCGTTGGGGCCGTTGACCTTGACCACTTCCCCGTCTTTCTTGATGACGCCCTCCTCAGGCTGGTACAGCCCAAATAATACGCTCATCAGCGTGCTTTTCCCCGCGCCGTTCTCCCCCAGCAGCGCGTGGATCTCGCCTTTCTTCAGCTGAAGCGTGATATTGTCGTTCGCGACGATGCCGGGGAATCTCTTCGTGATACCTACCATTTCAATTATGTAGTCCAATAGCCCACCTCCCCTCGCATGCCTATGCGAGCTTGAAAAAATCAAAAAAATGGGCGGGGGGCAATACTTCACCCCTCGCCCTTATGCATGTGATCAGTTGAATTCCTGTACGGTGGCGATCGCCTTCGGGATATCCGATACGCTCACGTCGGAGCCGTTCCTGACGTCGGGCCAGATATCGACCTGCTCGGCGGCCAGCTTGGCATAGATGGCGTCATAGTCCGCTTTGCTGAAGCTCTTGAATTTACTCGTGGCCATGGGCAGGCCCACGCCGTCGTTCTTCGCCGCGAATACGATGTCCTTCCCGCCGGGGAAGCGGTTGTTGTAGTAGTCGTCCACGCAGTCATATACCGATACGCTGAGCTCTTTCATGGCGCTGGTGATGACCGTCGCCGACTCGCTGGACTGATCCACGTCCACGCCGATGACCACATTGCCTGTAGACTCCGCAGCCGCCATGACCGAGTTGCCCACCGCGCCGCCGCAGGCGAAGATGACTTCCACGCCGTCGTTATACCAGGAGCTCGCCATAGCCTGGGCCTCGGGGGTAGCCGCGAAGCCGCCGGTGTAGAAGTACTTGATGGCGATGGCGCCGTTTCCTAAGCCCAGCTCCTTGCCCGCATACTCTGCGCCCTGGATGAAGCCGTAGCCGAACTTCTTCACCGCGGGCACGGCCATGCCGCCCATGAAGCCCAGGTTGCGGTAGCCGTCCTTCACCGCCGCGTAGCCCGCCAGGAACCCGGCTTCATGCTCCGCGTAGGTGACGCCCACGGAGTTGTTGGCAACCTTGTAGTTAGGCATGCCGCCCGACCAGTCGCCGTCGTTAGGGCTGCCGTCCAGCAGGATGAACTTTACTTCCGGATACTGATCCTGAGCCAGGTAGACAGGTTCCTCAAAGAGGAAGCCCGGGGTGACGATGACTTTTGCGCCGCCTTTGACAGCGAGCTCGATGGCGTCAAGGTAAGCCGTGGTGCTTTGCTCAGTCGGCTGATAATACTCGTATGTCTTATTCTTCTCCGTAGCGTACTTCTTCAAGCCTTCCCACGCGCCCTGGTTGAAGGACTTATCGTCGATGGTGCCAAGGTCGGTGATGAGGGCGAGCTCCTTACCGGAAGTACCGGTGGTCGTCGTACCGCCGCCGCCGCAGCCGCTTAGCAGCATAACCGCTAACATAACCGTGAGTAGAAGCGCAAATACCTTCTTTGATTTCAACATATCCTTACTCCTTTTTAAATAATTTGTTTCTACCGACACTGCTATTATACTTGCGTTAGCCTGAGACTTCAAGTTTATAATTGATAAAATGACTTCTCGTTGCAGTTCATGGAGTCAGGGGCCCTAAGCGCGCCCATTTGCCACAAGCCTCATTGCGCCATGACGATTATTATGATACATTTCTCATGGAATAATCATCACACGAGGAGCGAAAATGAGTAAAGCTTCAAAGCTTAAGGCTGAGCAGAAAAAAGCCCGGGCACTCAAGCGGAAAAAGCGGCGTTACATCACATTTGCATCAGCCGCCGCACTGATCGCGCTGGCCGGCGCCTGGCTGCTTCTGCGCCCGGCGGAGGTCCTGTCCTCCCGAAGCGCGCAAGTCGCGGCGCTGAAGGGCTATATACTCGGTGACGCCGCCCTGGCGGGCAGGGTAGAGCAGACCAGTCCCTATGTGGTCTTCCTGTCCGTCTGCGACGGGAAAGACCGGGCGCGGGTAGCCAGCGGCACGGGGGCTACGCTGGAAGCCGCCTGGGTAGCGGCGGACAAAGCAGCCCGGCGCCTGGTCAGGAACCCCGGCCGGGATGTGGTCTGGGCTAAGGCCGACGTGGTCGATTCCACAGACAGCATCCCCATCCTGGATTTGCAGGAAGAGATCATCGAAGCCCACTACCGTTTCTTCTACCGGCGGGGGCTCGCCTTCGACGATGCTTTTCGCGCCGCTTTTCTGGAGGCCGAGCTTAACGGTAACCGGATATACCGCTACTATACGGAAGCCGAGATCAGCGACGGCGCGGTGGACTATAACACCCCCGCGCTGAATATGAATAATTTAAATAACTACCTGAAAGCCACGGGGCGGGAAAAGATGGCGGACGTCCCCGAGCGGGTCACGACCTTTACCACGCTGGGCTTCTTCTGCGGCGAAGACCATCAGGTACTGCCATTGTATGACAGCGGCCTCGACTTCGGACGGCGCATAGTGGCTATGGTAGACGACAAAGCCGTCGCGGATCTCGTCTCCTCCTCCTCCCGCTTCCTGGCCGACCAGATAGGCCCGGACGGGAAGTTCCTCTACGGCCACTTCCCCATCTTCGACAACCCGATGAATGGATACAACACCATCCGGCATATCTGCGCCACATGGAGCTTGCTCAACCACTACTACCGCCTGACCGGCGACGAGTCGGTGATCCCCTCCGTAGACGCCGCCATCGCCTACATGCTGGAGGAATTCGTGGAGTACCCGGCGGAGGGCATAGCCTGGGTGATCGAGCGGACCGCCGACGAAGTCAGGCTGGGGGCCAACGCCATGGCTGTGGTCATGCTCACCGAGTATATGGATCTCCTGGATACGGATGAGTATACCGCCCTGGTGCGGCTTTTGGCAAACGGCATCGTCAGCTTGCAGGATCCTGACAGCGGTAAATTCTACCATGTGCTGAACTCAGCGGACTTCTCCCCCAAGGAAGAATTCCGGATCATCTACTACGACGGCGAGGCCACCTTCGCGTTGGCGAGGGCTTATTCGCTGACAAAAGAGCAGGCCTATCTTGACGCCGCTGTCGCATCTGTAGAAAATTTCATCAGAAACGATTATACTAAGTATACGGATCATTGGGTCGCCTACTCCATGAACGAAGTCACCAAGCACGTGGGCGAGCCGCGTTACTACGAGTTCGCCCTGAGCAACGTGGCAAACAATCTGAACCGGATATACCGGCGGGAAACGTCCTTCCATACCTACCTGGAGCTGTTGATGGCCGGCTGGGAGACCTACAGCCGTATGACGGAAAACGAGGTCGCTGTAAACTATCCGGACAACTTCGATTTGGAACGCTTCGCCCAAACGATTTACAAAAGGGCCCGCCATATGCTGAACGGTTATTTCTACCCCGAGTACGCCATGTACATGCGTTATCCCGATAAGATACTGGGCTCCTTTTTCGTGCGCCACCACGATTATCGTGTGAGGATCGACGACGTCCAGCACTTTGTGGGGGGCTACTACAACTACATCAAGTATTATGACGAGATACGGCCCTATCTCTCGGAGGATTTCCTTTCGGAGATAGACGTTCTGAGCATAAGCGCGGCTGAGCGGAGCGAGTACGCCGGGCCGGAGACCGATGGGGAAGATTTTGACGATTGATTTTGAAGGAGCAAAGCGATGATTTATTACACCCTTGATTTGCATACTCATGTAGCCCTGTTGGATGAGCAGCACGAAGAAATGATAAGCCGCATCAACGCCGTCGAGGCGATCAAAGACGAGGCCATCAGCGATAAGGAAGCGGAAAAAATCTTGAATTTTCTTGGTGAATATATCATCAAGCATTTTGGCGACGAGGAGGAGCTGCAGCGCAAGACCGGGTATCCCCATTATGACTGGCATCATTCCCTCCATCAGTGGTATATCGCCGAGTTCCATCGGATGCGCCAGGAGTTCATGAAGAACGGCCCCACCCCTGAGTTTACCCGTCTGCTGGACAAGTCCATGATGAACTGGTTCGTCAAGCATATCATCAATGTGGACGTCATTCTGGGCAAACACATCAATCAGCACAAATGATTTATCCCAGCGTCCGGGAGGGCGTGTTCCTTGCCCGCCCCAACCGTTTCATCGCCCAAGTGGAACTGGGGGGGAAGACAGAGATCTGCCATGTCAAGAATACCGGGCGCTGCAAGGAGCTCCTGATCCCGGGGGCGGAAGTGTTTCTCAGCGAAGCGGATAAGCCCGGGCGTTCGACGAAATACGACCTGGTAGCGGTGCGCAAAGCGGAGCGGCTTATCAACATGGACAGCCAGGCGCCCAATAAAGTCTTCCTGGAGCATCTGCGATCCGGGCGGTACATGCAAGAGGTCGATCATATCAAGCCGGAAGCGAAGTATGGCGGCTCACGCTTTGATTTCTATGTGGAAGCCGGCGAGCGGAAAGTCTTCATCGAGGTGAAAGGCGTCACCCTGGAAGAAGGCGGCGTTGCCCTATTCCCGGACGCGCCGACTTTGCGGGGCGTAAAGCACCTGAACGAACTGGCTGGGTGCGTACGGGAGGGATACGAAGCCCATGTTGTATTTGTGATACAGATGGCGGGCGCCCTCTACTTCGCCCCCAACGACGCTACCCATCCCGCCTTTGGCGAGGCGCTGGCGGCAGCTATGGCGTCCGGCGTGAAGGCAACGGCGCTGGATTGCTTTGTCGCCCCCGACCGCCTGGAAATCAAAGGCTCCGTACCGGTTCATATCCGGCGATGAAGACGGATTTAAATATCACTGATTCCTGATAAACATATTGATAGTAATGTAGAAATCCTATACAATGAGCTTGGATATCTACACGCGCAGTGGAAAGGAAGTTGAAGCCATGAAACGTTTCCATAACATGAAAATCCGTCTAAAGATGATCACCGCGTTTTTCATCATCATCATCATCATGATTGCCTTGTCCGTGTTTACCATTCTTGAGATCCATTCAGTCGATGCGCAAAATACTTATGCAGCGGACTTCCCCGGCGAGAGGGCGACCGCGATACTACAGTTTCAAAGCACCTCGCGGGATCTCCGCCGGGTGCTCGCCACGATGACGATGAATATCCCCCTGGGCGACCCATCGCTCATCGACCCTCTTGTCAACGACGGCGACGCGGCTTATCGGTCATTAGTGGCAGCCCTGGACGCATACGATGAGCGTGTTAAGAGCGATCCCCGCTTTTCCCAGGAGGACAAAGATTCACGCCTGACGAAGCTGAACGAGCTTAGGGAAGGCATGCGCAAGTACAAGACCGACGTGGTGGACGTCGTGGCGGTTTACGCCAGGAATAATCAGTACAACGAGGCGATTGGCGCCACTGCCATCGGGGCGGCCCTCATCGCCAGCATAAGGACCTCTACCGTCGAGCTGCTTGAATCAGCCCAGAAGGCGGCGGATGAAGCGGATAAAGACGCGACGGATACAGCTAAGAGATCCACTGTACTGATCATAGTGATCACCGCGATCGCTACGGTCATCGCGGTCGTTATCGCGCTCTACATCGCGTCGTTGATTTCCAAGCCCCTCATCATGTTGTCTACTTTTATGGAGAAGGCGGGATCCACGGGGGACATCACCCTTAACCCCGAAGACGTGGCGACGATAAGCAAATTCTCGCAGAACCGGGATGAGATCGGGCAAGCCGTCGCCGGCAGCGCGTCTTTTGTCGGCCATGTCACTAAGATATCCGGGGAGTTGGAATCCGTCGCAAACGGCGACCTGACTACGGACGTCGACCTGATCTCCGATGCGGATACCATGGGGAAATCGCTAAAGCATATGGTAGACAATCTCAACCGTATGTTTGTGGAAATCAACTCGTCTACCAGCCAGGTAGCCGCCGAATCCAAGCAGGTAGCCGACGGCGCCCAGTCCCTGGCGCAAGGCTCCACGGAGCAAGCGGCTTCCATCGAGGAACTGTCGGGCTCTATCGCGGAGATAGCGGAAAAAACCAAAACCAACGCCGATACGGCAAACAAAACCGCGAAGCTTGCGGAGTCCATCATCGGCAACGCGGAAAAAGGCAGCCGCCAAATGGATGAAATGATGACCGCCGTCCAGGATATCAACCAGGCCAGCCAGAATATAAGCAAAGTCATCAAGGTCATCGACGACATCGCTTTCCAGACAAATATACTCGCGTTGAACGCCGCCGTAGAAGCGGCACGCGCCGGGCAGCACGGCAAGGGCTTTGCCGTGGTGGCTGAGGAAGTGCGCAATCTGGCGTCAAAGAGCGCGGAAGCCGCTAAGGAAACCGGGGCTATGATAGAAAACTCCATGGAGAAAGCTACGCTGGGCGCCCAGATAGCGGCGGAGACCGCGGCAAGCCTGAAAGACATCGTATCCGGGATCAACGAAAGCAGCCGGTTTATCCAAGAAATCGCGGAATCTTCCGAGGAGCAGTCGGCGGGTATAAACCGCATCAATATCGGGATTGAACAAGTGGCGCAAGTCGTGCAGCAGAACAGCGCCACCGCAGAGGAAAGCGCCGCCGCCTCAGAGGAAATGAGCGGACAGTCCGATATGCTGCAGCAGCTGATCACGCAGTTTAAACTTAAGGACGGGACGTCGTCGTACCGGAGCCTGCCCCCGGCAAGAAGCCAGGCGCATAACCTGGCCGCCATCCCTGAAAGCGCCGGCGGCTACGGCGCCGATTTCGGCGACGGTTTTGGTGACGGTTTCGACAAGTATTAGGCGGACAAACTAACCGCATCGGCCGGCTCATGATAAGATCGCCGAAGGGGCTGTCACAGAGTTGATATAAAATCAAATCCGGACAGCCCCTTTTTCGATGCATTCGCTCCCCTCGCCGGGGCGCTTGTTATGGTCGCTTGGCGCTCGCTACCACGCCGGGGCATGTGCCGCAGCCCCGCCGCTCATTTATTTGCGCGGCTTTCTTTGTCTCTTGCGCAGTGAAACGGCGACGTTGCAGACCAGGAGGCCTGTGGCTGACAAGAATCCGAATGCGCCATTTACCGCGAGAGGCGTTGTTCCGGTCCGAGGAAGATTCCCCAGCGGTATCTCTTCGTCCACGAGGATATATTCCTCCTCTTCAGGAAAGTACGCCAGCGGCGGCGGGTCATCGATGATAGTATAATCACCATCTCCGTCTCCGTCGCCGTCTCCATCGCCGTCGCCATCCGAATCCGCGTCGGCGTCCGTATCGCCGTCGTCGTCCGATTCGATGATTATCCGGTCATTGTAAAATAGATTGATGTTCTCTTCTATTTCCATATCCTCTATGGCCACGGCTTCGACCTCGATATAGCCCGAGGCGTTTATCGCGCTGACCCGGTACCCGGAAACGCGCCCCACTTCGAAGACATAGTAGGTTTTACCTATCCTGATCTCGATGGTTTCTTCGGTTTCCTCAATCGGGCCCCCTTTAAACACCGCCAGCCCGAAATCGTCTGTCGTCGCCTCCGCGATTAGATTGCCGTCTTGCTCGGCGTCATAGACGCGGAAAGTGAAGCCCTTGCCCGGCGCGTATTCGCCGCCTCTGACCTGAACCATCTTTTTGATGATGAACCCGCCGTATTCCTCGTTGAAGAATTCCTCTGCTTTATAACTCTCGTCAGACAAAAGCTCTTCCGCTACTGCTACGACTTCAATATAGCCCTCAGCGTTGTCGGCGCCAAAGCAGTATTTAGCTCTTTGCTCTTCCGTCAATACTTCAAATACATAATACGTCTCTCCCAGGATGAATAGTTTATTCTCATCCTCATCCATGAAGAAGAGCGCGCGTCCGGCGTTATCCGTGTCCACCGTCAGTATCGGCTCTCCCGCTGGCATGCCATCTTCACCGATCGCGGCATAAGCGCTGAAGGTGAAGAATTCTTCGGTATCCGCCGGATCAAAATCTTCATACTCGTCTTTGTCGTTGAGAACCTTTTTCTGAATGATAAACCCGCCGTACTCTACTTCCTCGTCTTTTCCATAAATCGGGACAAGCTGGGGTTGGCAAGACTCGAAGTCATGATGGTCTTCGCATACCATAAAGACGACGCCGGTGACTTTCCCCTGGCTTTCATGGGACGGATAGTTTGCCAACACACGCAACACATCGTCTTTCGCGTCGACTCCCTGATAAAAGTCTCTCTCAATGTTTATCAGTTCCCAGTTGATATTATCAAAAGCTTCTGAATCGGCGTCGATCGCGCCGAGGAGTACCCAGGTCACGATCTGGGTCACGGCCCGGCTTTCGTTCAAATCGCCGATTTCGTCCGCTATGTACTGGTACGCGGCAAGAAACTCAGAGCAGTCGAAAGGCGCCTCGCTTTGCGCGACCATATATCCTTCGCAGCCAAGGCCGCTTTCCCCGGCGAAATTTCTGGAGCCGCCGTTAGCGCAAAATGAATCATACTTCGCGAGATATTGGTCGCTTTCCTCGCTTGCGTTTTTAACGCCGATATAGAAAATATCCCCCGCGTTGTTAAGCCCCGGGTAGGATATCACATATCCGGAGCCATACCCGTTGACAATCGTATAGGAAGCATCCTCGTCAAAACCAACGGGCGCTTGCGCGGGGTCGCCCTCGCCAAACGCGGGCACCGCCGCTAGGCTGAGAGCCATGACCATCGCCAGCAAGATCACCCAACCGCGCCTAATCGTCCTTTTCATGATTGATCATCTCCTAATCGCTCTATAAATAACTTTTATAGGCTTTGATGGCTAATTTTAACACTTTTTAATATGCTTTGTCAACGTCTGTCTTGCCCTGGGACAACCGAGCATGACACTGTGCTCTATATGGCGGGAACGGTTGCGGAGTGCTAGCGAATAAAGTTGGTGCGTACGCGCTCCGAGGCAGACATGGGCGCGGGAGCGGGCAATGCTTCCTTGGTCTGGTCTTTCATCTTCAGCATCCAAGCCATGTTCCGCGCCAGGTTTTGTAGCAGAGACAAGCCTTCGCCGTCCTGAAGCACCTCACCGGGCGCCATTCCGTACGCGACGTTCCAGTAGAAGGTGGGGGCGATGAGCATCTCTGAGATCAGGAAATACGCATTTAGCTGCTGGAAAGCGGTCATCCCGCCCAGGCGGCGTACCACAGCTATACCGGCGCCGATCTTATGGCGCCAGCGGCCCCTGCCGGAGAAAAATACCCGGTCGAGAAAAGATTTGACGGAGCCGTTCAAGCCGGAGAAGTATACCGGGGTGGCAAATATGACGCCGTCGGCGGCATAGAGCGCCTCGGCCCAGGCTTTGAACTCCGCGTCGGCATGGACGCAGCCATCGCCCTTCATGCAGCCATTGCAAGCCATGCAGCCTTGTATGTCCCGATGCCCGATCTGGATGATCTCGGTATCGACCCCTTCTTTCCCTAAGGCGTCCGCCACGGTCTTGCACGCCAAGTAGGTGTTGCCTTCCGCTTTCGGGCTGCCATTGACCAATACGACTTTCATAGATCGAATCCCCTTCCCGCAAGTGATTTTTATGCCTGACGAAATAAATTATCTCCGCAAGTCCGTATCTTGTCAACTGTACGCGCTTCTGCTATAATGGTCGGAGTACGGGCCCTTAGCTCAGTTGGTCAGAGCGGTCGGCTCATAACCGATTGGTCCCGGGTTCGAGTCCCTGAGGGCCCACTATACAATTCCAAAGGCGAACCCTGATTGTCATTCGGATGATCAGGGTTTTCCTTTAAGGAAAATGATGTATACTCCGTGCCGGGAGCCCTGCCTATCTACAAGCTTATCCCAAAATACTCCTTGAGCAGGGCGAACTCCTGCTCTTTCGATTGTATCTCAGTCGTCTCGTCCCTTTCCCCTCTGACGATGTGGAACTTTTCCGTATTGATCGACGCAAAGCCGTCGTCGAAGCGGATATTCGCCATGCGTGTCCGGGTGAAAAGGGAATCCGGATGGGTCGAGGTATGATAGTTTGGCGTGAGGAAATCCACCGGCTCCGAAGGGACCTCGGTAAATCCAATCATGGGCTCCATGACCTTTTCGCTCGTCTCGCGGAAAAGGGTCCAGCGGTGATGGGGCCTGCGCTCGAACCTGTAAGTCACGCCCCACACTTCCTGAAGATCCCCCTCCTTCAGAAGCAGCGCCCCCGCGGGCATAGGTCCGCCAAAGCCGACGTCCGTGAAGTATTTGTCTTCCCCGATGCATATCAGGTTCACGCGGTGCATGGGCGGCATGGGCTGCTCTCCCATGGGCCCGCGATATATCCGCGCCAGGACGGGCCACACCTCGAAGCCCAGTGCGGACAAGAGCGCCGCGAACCCGGCATTCAGCTCAAAGCAGTAGCCCCCCCTCCGGTTAGCGACGATTTTTTCGTAGAGATGCAAAGTTTCTAAGATGATGGGCCGCCCCAGCTCGCAGATATCGTAGTTCTCAAAAGGCACCGCCTTCTGATGGGCGAAAACAAGCCCGCTCAGGGCCTCCTTTGTCAGGTCTGCCGGCCCCTGCCAGCCTATGCGTTCCAGGTAGCGCCCGCTATCAGGGAGCGGCGCGTATAGCTCTTCGTACATTTTTTAATTCCTTTCGTGGCTTGCGTCATTTCGCGGCATTTGTTATGATTGGGTCAAGTCATAATGAGCAGAGAGGTAAAGATGAGCAACGACAGATACAGCGGGCTAAGGATGCGTTTCAACACCAAGGACTTAAGCAAACCTCCGGAGGATTATAAATCCACGGCGTATATCCCGGAGAGGTTCGAGCGGGCTATACTCAAGCATATTATACTCAACAACACAGCCCTGGAGATCAATAATAATCAGTTCCCTTTGTTGCTCGGTATACAGGGTCCCTATGGGTTCGGTAAGACATATATGGTGAAGGAGATATGCAGGAAGTATAAGATCGAACTGCATCCCCTATCTACTTCTGAGCTCAGCGGCAGCATGGAAGCGGATTCCACCAGGCACCTGAAGAGGATCTACAGTACCCTCTGCGCCGATATCTGGCAGAATAAGCGCTGCGGCGTGTTATTGATCGACGATTTCCACCTGACCATTGCCACCGAAGACACCCTCGGGAAGACCGTCAACTCAAACATTCTCGCGGCGTACCTGATGAATCTGTGCGACAACCCCGTCGTGGTAACCAACGTCC
The DNA here is from genome assembly GCA_009782505.1 of Clostridiales bacterium. Classification (GTDB taxonomy): domain Bacteria; phylum Bacillota; class Peptococcia; order DRI-13; family UBA5745; genus WRMS01. Next base: position 6,261 of record WRIW01000027.1, on the reverse strand, counting down.
GGGCGCCCATCATCCTGACCGGCAACAATTTCCGGCGTATCTATCCCGCCATCGTCCGGGACGGCCGTATGGATATCTTCACCTGGGACCCTTCGATCAAGGAAATCGACCCCATCGTCCGTCAGCTTTTCCGTACGAAATTTGCCGGCGTCGAAGACGACGTGCTCACCGCCATGCTTGACCGGTACGCGGAGATGAATATCGCCTTCTTCGAGCAGGTCACCCAGGACTTGATGAACAGCAGCGTCACCCAAGCCATCGAGGCATTCAAAGCCGCCGAGGGGGCGATGACCGTATCCCAGGTCAGCGCCACGGTGAAGTCTTCCCTTTCCGCCATGGACCTTTCCAAAGAGCATGTGATGGAGGTTTGCCGGCTGCGGAAGGAAGCCACCCTGGTCAACTTTGAGAGGAGCAACCTTGCCATACTCAGGCAGGGCGCCGACCAAGCGTCTCTCTGACGCTTACCGCCGTACGCGCTTCGCCGAGAATGGAGTACTCGTGTCCAGTAAAGTACTAGCCGCGCCGATCACTGTAGCGTACGGGACAGTGCCTTGATGAAGGCCAGTTTTTCATCGTCCGGTACAAAATCCAGTACCGCCGCGGCTTTATTAATCCCCTCCGGCCAAGTGAACTCGACTTCTTTATCCAAGTCGATTTCCTTACGGCTGGGGTTCTTCGTGTCGTTCATTTCGCTATCTCCTTCAAGATGAACAGCTAGTAACGGTAGTTTCTGGCGAACTCATGCACGGCTAATAAATTTTCCCGCCTCACGTCGTTTCGGTAGGAAATCATCTTGTCCTGGCTCAGTACAAAACCTTCGCCGAGGGTATCGATGAGCTTTTTCGCGTAGTCCACGTTTTCGTCCTTCGTCCCATATCCCAGCAGTGAGGTTTTCATGCCCCCGGCAAGGGCCACGTTCGGGAGCCTTTTCCGCATTTCGAATACATCGTCCTGCTCCAGGAGGATCATAAGCGTGCCTTTCGGTATGTCCTGGAAGAACTCCGCGAAACGTATCATTGTGCTTTCGCAGTGGATGTACATTTTCTTGCCCTTCGCCACCGCGGCGTCGATCATATACTTCAGGTAAGGCCAGTACATCTCTTCGAACTGCTTGACGCTGAGTATGCTGTGGCCAAGAAATGTCGTACCGACCGAGGCGATGGCGTCGGGGTAATCGTTCTGCACCGCCAGGTCGATGAGCGGCTTCCTCTCCTTCTCAAAGAGGGCGTCCATCGCTTCCTTCATCTCGCCTTTGCACTTTCGTATGTCGATAGCCGATTCACGTATCCCCCGCAGAGTGTTGAATATATCCTCGAAAGGCATACGCATCATCACGCCTACCGAGCGGAAAGCCCCGTACTCATTATACAGCTTATCCGTCATTCTTTGGGAAAATGTCCGGAAGGCTTCAAACTCCAGGCAGGCCGACTTAAATTCTCTCAAGGTCAAGCCCGGTTTACTGCTGCGCTTCAGCGCCTTTGACCAGTAGAAGGCGTCCGGATCCGCGGCCAGCTCCCGGTATTCGTCCCGCTCCATGATGCTGTGGTCGTCGATGAGGATAGCCTCGTCCGCCTCGTCGATGTAGTGGTAGCTGTTGCCCAGGGCGTCGGATACCCGCATGGGGTTGCGCGCGCCCAGATCCGAGTACGCGTCGAACTGATATCGCCCGTGGAACTCATGGAAGACCTTCTCCATGACGCTGTAGTCATAGATCGCTTCGCTGAGCTTATAGCCGGCGTCCAGTATTTTCCAGGTAAAGAAACAGGAGTGAAGGGGTACCCGTTGGTTGTGCTTGAAGTCGTAGGCATTCTCCAGCAGTTCCCTCCGCTCGCGCCGGGCCGCTTCTACCTTTGTCGGTTCTCCGCTGTTCTCCATGCCGATCCACTCCTTATCCAGATTGCTGAATGCTATCAATAAAATTTTCCCATAAAAATGTTCATCATTTAGTCTAAATAATCCTTGAGCTTTCGGCTGCGGCTTGGGTGCTTCAGCTTCCGCAATGCTTTCGCTTCGATCTGGCGTATACGCTCCCGGGTGACGCCGAACTCCTGCCCGACTTCTTCCAGGGTCCTGGCCCTGCCGTCGTCCAGGCCGAAGCGCAGCCGCAGGACCTTTTCCTCCCTGGGCGCCAGGGTCCGGAGCACTTCCTCAAGCTGCTCTTTCAGCAGCAGGAAAGAAGCCGCCTCCGCCGGGGCAGGGGCGTCGTCGTCTTCGATGAAGTCCCCCAGATGGGAGTCCTCCTCTTCGCCTATAGGCGTCTCCAGGGACACAGGCTCCTGGGCGATCTTCTGTATCTCCCTCACCCGCTCCACGGCGATATCCATCTCTTCCGCTATCTCCTCCGGGCTGGGATCCCGGCCCAACTCCTGCAGGAGCTGACGAGTGACCCGGATGAGTTTGTTGATGGTTTCCACCATGTGGACCGGTATCCGTATGGTGCGCGCCTGGTCGGCGATAGCCCTCGTTATCGCCTGCCTTATCCACCAAGTAGCGTAGGTACTGAACTTAAAGCCTTTGCGGAAGTCAAACTTCTCTACCGCCTTGATCAGGCCCAGGTTGCCCTCCTGGATCAAATCCAGGAATAACATGCCCCTGCCCACATAACGTTTCGCAATGCTTACGACCAGGCGCAGGTTGGCTTCCACCAGCCTCTTTTTCGCTATCTCGTCCCCTTCCTCCATCCGCATGGCGAGGATGACCTCCTCCTCGGCGGAGAGCAGGGAAACACGGCCGATCTCCTTCAGATACATCCTCACCGGATCGTCTATGCCTATACCCTCCGGCACCGACAGGTCGACGTCCGCCTCAGACTCGGCGGCAGCGCCTTCCTCCGCCTCCGGCCGGCTCTCCTGTTCCTCAGCGGGCGCCGCGTCTACCGTCTCGTCGGCTGTTACCTCGATATTTAATCCGGCAAGGGTTTCGTATACTTCATCTATTTGCTCAGGGGTCATCTCCACATTCTGCAGAGCGTCCATGATCTCCGCGTAGGTCAGTACGCTACGTTTTTTCCCTTTCTGGATCAACTCCTTGACCTTTTCTATCTGGTTTTGCTCCGGTTCTCTTTCTGTGTTTAACAAAATAATCTCCCCTCTCAGGGTACAATTCTTAGTCCGTGCTTCTCCATGTTCAATCCGGTCAATACCGTCATCATTTCTTTCGCGGCGCTGGCGTTTCCGGCCTTCTCCGCCGCGGTGAGTTCGCTCATGACCCTATTGATGTGGCGATCCAATCTTTGGCGTTGGAGCGTCAGCAAACTATCTCTGTATACTTTCTGCTCATCCCCGGGCAGCCGGTCTTCCAGCAGTATCCCCGTCAGCCATTGGCGTTCTTCCTCGCGGTCGATAAGGGCTACCAGGTCGTCCTCTTTCAAATCTACATACCCCGCCATGACCAGGGCATTGAGCGTTTGGTATAAGTTTCTCGCCGCCGGGAGGGCAAATAGCGCTTCCCCCCCCGCCGCTTCGATGTCTTTCTGCTTGCCTAGATCCTGCAGCAGGCTCCGGATGACGTTTGACTGGGCGAGGGTCTCCGCCCCCCGGAGGGCTATCTCAGGAGCTCTGTCAGGGGCTGTGGCGTCCCTCTTCTGGTATCCGCCCAGATAGCGCCGCAGTTCGTCATGGATGGCGTGCTCCGGAAACCTGAGCGTATCCGACATGGAGGAGATGTAGCCCTGCCTGGCTACCGGGCTGCGGACGCCCGCCAGATCCGGCAGTACAGACTGGATGATGGCGACTTTACCGGACATGTCGTCCCTATCGTGCTTCTCCATGCTCAGCTGGAATTTAAACTCGAAGGAGGAAAGGGATTTGTCCGCTAACTCCAGGAACTCTTCTTTGCCGTGCCCTTTCAGGAAGTCGTCCGGATCCTTGCCTGCCGGTATGCGGATGACCCCCGCCATACAGCCTTGCTTGTCCAGCACCTCCAAGCCCCTCAATGCCGCCGCCTCGCCCGCCGCGTCGCTGTCGTAGCAGATAAGCGTCCGGTAGGTGTATGCGGTCAGCAGCTTGGCCTGATCCGCGGTGAGAGACGTCCCCAGGGAAGCCACGGCATTGGCTACCCCGTGCTGATGGGCGGCCAGCACGTCCATGTAGCCTTCCATGACGATAGCCTGATCCATCTGGCGGATGGCGTTTTTCGCGGCGTGCAGCCCGAAAAGGCCCTTTCCCTTATAGAACAGCGGGGTCTCCTGGGTATTCAAGTATTTCGGCTGCCCGTCGCCGATGACCCGCCCGCCGAAACCGGTCACCTGCTCCCTGTCGTTTAAAATGGGAAACATGACCCGTCCCCTAAACTTATCGACTAATGACCCCCGGCTGGACTTTGTGGAAAGCCCCAGCAGCAGCAGTTCGCTATCCCTGACCTCTCTCTCCAGAAGTTTGTTCGACAAGTAATCCCACTGGTCGGGGGCGTAACCAAGGCAAAAGCGCCGGATCGTATCTTCCGTAAGACCCCTGCTTTCGAAATAATCCCGCCCCGGCTTACCTTCGGCGGCTTTCATGGCCTCCTGATAGATTTCCATAGCCCATAGGTTGACCTGGCGGAGGCGTTTGACCTGATCCTCCCTCTGCTTCTGCGCGGGAGACCGGTCTTCTTCCGGCAGCGCGACGCCATAGCGGGCAGCCAGCTTCTCCGCCGCCTCTTGGAAGCTTGTCCCGTCGTGCTCCATGAGAAAGGTGAAAACATTGCCGCCCTTGCCGCAGCCGAAGCAATGGAATATCTGCTTTATCGGCGAAACCACAAAGGAAGGCGTTTTTTCCTGATGAAAGGGGCAAAGGCCCGTATAGTTCTGCCCCTGCTTCTTCAGGCTGATATAGCCGCCGATGACTTCAACGATATCGGCCTGCCGCCGCAGGTCGTCGATCACGTCATCCGGAATGCGCCCGCTCACTCTATCACCACCGTTTAACTCGGTTTATACATTTCGATATCGATCCCGGTTTCTCCTGCCGCTTCACAAAGAATTAACACAAGAAACACAAATAAGCAGGAAACGGGAACGCGTCCCGCCCGCGCTCCCTTTGATCAGGTTACAGTTCAGGGGGTCAGGGGCCCAAAGCGCACCCATTTACCGCGATGGTTCACAGCTTCGGCCAGGCGCCGAGGCAAGCTTATACTTTTTCTACATTGACCTTGACGTCTATGGCTTCCAAGCTTCTCACAATGGCGTCGATGACCGCGTCCCTGCCGAATCTCAACGTCAGCCTGGACATGGATATGTCGCTCACGTCGGCGGACACGTGGGAGATATTGCCGCCGTTGTCTCCGATGATGGTGGCGATCCGCCCCAGTATGCCCGGGGGGTTCCCCTTGATATACGCTTCCAGGCGGTACCCCGGCTCCCGCAAGCCCATGATTTCGATGAAAGCGTCAAAAATCGTAGTCTCCGTGATGATCCCTACCAGTTGGCCGCTTTTCACGACCGGCACCGCGCCGATCTTATGGTCCCTGAGCAGCACCGCGGCTTCCTCCAGGAGCTCGTCGGCGTTGATGGTGACCAGCTTCCGGCTCGGCAGGATATCGCCCACCTTCGTCTTCATCAGGATATAGTTCAGCTCGTGGGCGCTCAGGCTGGTCGCCTGGGAGGGCGTCGCTTTCTGCAGTTCTTTGTCCGTGACCATCCCGCACAGATTGCCGGCATTGTCCATCACGGGCAGCCTCCTAAACCCGTTCTCCTCCAGCAGCTCCATCGCTTCGGATACCGGCGTATCTATGGTCGTTGTGACCGGGCTCGGCGTCATCTTCTCGCTCACGCGCATCTATATACCCCCTCGCTTTCCTATTTGACTCATTCGCGGTCTGGCTTCGGCTATGCTGTGCCCAACTGCATTGCTATGTCCGGCGGCGAGGCTGTCATCGGCGACAAAGCCGTATCCGCCGGCAAGGCTCTAGCCGCCCAGATAGGCCTTCTTCACTTCCTCGCTGGCCGCCAGCTCTTCGGCGGGGCCTTCCAGAGTGATCTTTCCCGTCTCCAGCACATAAGCGTAATTCGCTATGGATAATGCCATATGGGCGTTCTGCTCAACCAGCAGTATGGTTATCCCCGCTTGATTCAATGACGAAATGATAGCGAATATTTCCTTCACCAATAGGGGCGCCAAACCCATAGAGGGCTCGTCCAGCAGCAGCATTTTCGGATTTGCCATCATTCCCCTGCCGATCGCCAGCATTTGCTGCTCGCCGCCGCTCAGTGTCCCGGCTAACTGGCCGATACGCTCCTTCAGGCGGGGGAATTTTTCGAAGACCCTTGCTTCAGTCGCCGAC
>WRIW01000026.1 GCA_009782505.1 Clostridiales bacterium | reverse complement strand
CAAATTCCCTTACTTCATCGTCATTAAACATTTTCATCATATAGGGAAAATCATCATATTTTTTTCGCCTTAAAACAAGTCGCTTTGTTTCGATTATAGGTGCTTCATTTCTCGTTTTCGCCACAAATTATTAAATCCTTTCACGCATAATATAAATTAAACCGCCTACGTTGATAGTGTGCCTCATTCTGAAAACAAAACTAACCGAACATCAAATCTAAACAAGGTCGAAAATCTGACTAATCATAACATTGGGCGCATTTCAATCTCATGTTGACGAGTGCTTATTATCTAGGATATTCTTATTCCGCTGACTTTATTACGCTTAAATATTCTTCAGCAACTCGGTTGGCGTGATATCCATTTTTGAAAATGCGAACAGTTTTTTGCCCAAGTCTTTGAGCGACGCACCTATGTGATAAACTGTGTTGTCGATTATCAGAAAACGATCGTGGAATATCGCCGATGTTTGAATAGCTATTGGTGCATATTGTATGTTATGCTGCGACAAATCAAGTTGTAACTGCTTAGTAATCTTTCGTGTATATATTTCCGCTTTCGCAGATGTCTGCCGCTTTGTCAAAAGAAGCAGTACGGTCTCGTCAATATAATTATCGAGCAGGATAACTCGCTTTTTCGCTCTCTTTATCAAATTAGATGCGAATGTATAAGCATCGAATATCTGACCGTCGAAAAAAATACCTTCTTTTGGAGGCAAAGCGGTTTTTACAAAGAAATCAACCTTCTCCTCGACATTGCCCAACCGGCGCTCAAGCTGATCCACTCTCTGATTAACCACATATCCTCGAAGCAAGTAATCTTTTAGAACGCCCGTGGCCCAAATCCTGAATTGTGTCCCACGTTGGGACTTGACACGATAACCGACCGATATAATTACGTCAAGATTGTAGTGCTCGACCTAATGGGTCTGAGTTTTTCCAGGAATTGCCCCATGTCGAGTGGTTGTTCGGAATTTCCGAACAACCATGTTCCGGACGAGTTCTCCCTCATCAAAGACATGCTTAATATGCTCGCTAATATTTGCCTTGCTTGATAGGAACAACTCAACCATCTGTGCTTGGGTGAGCCAAACGGTATCTGCATCAAGCAATACTTCAAGGCGTACCGCTTCGTCGGGTTGAAATAACACTATTTCGTTCGTGCCGTTCATTGAACTTCCTTTTCCCTCGCTAATTTATAACTAAATTCAATATCATCAATGTTATCCATGTTTGATTGAACCCTCATTATATCAATAGTTCTTGCTCTGATTTTATCCAATCGAATAAAGGCTGCCTCTCGATAGTAGCCAAATCCTATTGTTACCCCATCTTCAATATCAATCATCGCAATTTCCGGGAAAACATCATTTGATAAATACTTCTCCCAAGATGATTGTTGTTCTTTAAATTGTTCTACATATTTTTCGGGCATACTGTTTAAACATTTATTATATTGAAAATCCATTTCTTGCCGCCATATTTCAGCAAACTCTCCTGCATAACTATCAATAAAATCTGCATCTAATCTGATTATGTTATAGTCTCGGTATCGCTTCGCTTTATTACTTTTCCTGCTTATATTGGATCACTTCGTTGCTGATGATATCCACTATGGCTTTCGCCAGCTTCTCCCTGAGTTCGCCGGAGCCGCTCAGCACCGCCCCCGACAGAAACGCCGCCCCCAAGGTCATATAGGGGTGCGTCCTCATATACTCTTTCACCGTGACGCCTTCCGCCCGGCTCGTGATGCTCTCCTTGGCGATCCGCAGCTCGCTCCTGACCTGGTCAAGGCTTACTTGAGGTTCTTTTTGCCGACCCACAGGAAAACCCCTCCTCCCAAGAGTAGTAAGACCGACGCGGCCAACCCTGCCCAGGCCGGGCCGATGAGCAGTGATACCGCGGTGAAGCAAGTCCAGGCCAGAAAGATAAGCCCGACGCCAAGCAGAAAGACGCCCATGGCGAACCAGCCCATACTGAGCAAGGTCTTTGCCGCCATCAGCTTGAAAAGCTTTAGCTCCTTCTCGATGATCTCCAGGAGATTGAGGAAGTACGCGGTGATTTGCTCCATTGTCTTTCCTTTCTGCTTACTTGCGGTTCAGGCCGTGGCCTGCCAGGAAGCCGGCGCCAAAGGCGGCAAGAAGCAGGGGTACGGGGTTTTCCACCATCTGGCGGCTTATGGACTCGGTGAGCTTCTCCGTGCCGGGGCCGACGGCTTCTTTCGCCTTTTCCACTGAGGATTGAAGCAGGCCGCCCAGCTCCTGAACGATATTTTTCAGCTTATCGTCGCCCTCCGGCTGCCCGTCGGTCCGGACTTCCACCAGGGAATCCCGTAGGATTTTGTTTTCCTCCCGGAGGTTTTCCAGCTCCGCTAATAATTCGTCTTCCACTCCGCTCGCCTCCATGTACGCCTTTTTTGATTTTGGCTTCACCCGTATCTACTATATCATACTTTACGGTTTATCCCAATACCATCAGCAGCTCTCCCGCCGCCACTACCGCGCCTTCCTTCACCGCCACCCTTTGCACGACGCCGGCTATGGCTGCGCTGACGCCGACCTCCATCTTCATCGCCTCCACGATGGCTAGGCTCTGCCCCGCCGCTACCTCTTCGCCTTCCCTGACCAGTATCTTCGACACCGCACCAGGGAGGCTGGAGCCGATCTCCTTCGGATTCGCCGCGTCTGCCATCACTGTCTTCTCCCTGGCTACGGTACGTAAAGATGAGTCCGGCACGGATACCTCCCTGCGGCTGCCGTTCATCTCAAAAATCATATTGCGGGTACCGTCGTCGTTAGCCTCCCCCTTCGAGATGTACCGGATCACCAGAGTCTTGCCGTCCTCTATAGTCAGCTCCGTTGTCTCCCCCGGCGCCATTCCCATGAAAAATACGGAAGTCTCCATGCGGCTTATATCCAGGTAATCCTGCCTATGCCGGAAATACTCCTCCACCACCTTCGGATATAGGTTCCAGCTGACGATCTCCCTGTCGTTGGGCTTATGCTGCATGATCCCTTCGAGCTGTACGGCGGCTTCATGGAAATCCGCCGGAGGCAGCAAGTCTCCGGGGCGGCAGGTCACCGCCTCCCGCCCCTTCAACACAGCCTTCTGCAAGTCTTCGGGAAACCCGCCCCCCGGCTGGCCCATCATGCCTGCGAAATAATCCACTACCGAGTCGGGGAAAGCCAGTTTTCCCCCTTCGCGGACAAGGTTTTCCCTGTCCAGGGAATTCTGGACCATGAAAATCGCCAGGTCGCCCACCATCTTTGACGAGGGGGTCACCTTGACGATATCCCCCAGGATATCGTTGACCTCCCTGAACATCTCCTTGACTTCGTCGAAGCGATGCCCCAGCCCCAGGCTCTCCACCTGGGGCTTCAGGTTGCTGTACTGCCCGCCGGGGATCTCGTAGCGGTAGACGTCGGCGTTGGGGGTCTTCATATCCGACTCAAACCCGCAATACATGGGCCTGACGTCCTCCCAATAATGATTCAGCTTCGCCAGCTCATGCCGGTCAAAACCCGTATCCCTGGCTTCCCCCGCCAGAGCCGCGACTAAGGAATCGAAGGAAGGCTGGCTGGTCAGGGACGACATACTGCCGATGGCGCAGTCTACGATATCCACTCCGGCTTCCGCCGCCAGCAGGTACGCGGCGATCTGGTTGCCGCTGGTATCGTGGGAGTGAAGGTGGATGGGGAGCGACACCTCATCCTTCAGCGCCTTCACCAGCCGGCTCGCGGCGTAGGGCTTCAGCAGCCCCGCCATATCCTTGACGCAAAGCATATGGACGCCCCGGCGCTCCAGCTCCTTCGCCATATCCACATAGTACCCGATGGGATACTTGTCCCGCTTCGGGTCGCTTATATCCCCCGTATAGCAGATGGTCCCTTCCGCGATTTTCCCCTGCTTCAGCACTTCGTCGATGGCGACCTCCATACCCGGCAGCCAGTTCAGGCTATCAAATATCCGGAACACGTCAATACCGCCGGCGGCGGCTTCCTTGATAAATAATCGGATCACATTATCCGGGTAGTTGGTATACCCCACGGCATTGGCCCCCCGGAACAGCATCTGGAAGAGGATATTGGGGACGCGCTTGCGCATCTCGTCCAGCCTCACCCAAGGGGATTCCCGCAGGAAGCGGTACGCCACATCGAAGGTGGCGCCCCCCCACATCTCCAGGGAGAAAGCGTCTTTTAATATAAACGCCGTGGCGGGGGCGATAGTAAGCATGTCCCTTGTCCTCAGCCTTGTGGCCAGCAGGGACTGGTGGGCGTCGCGCATAGTCGTATCGGTGACGAGCAGGCGCTTCTGCCCCAAGACCCAGTCTGCCACGGCTTTCGGGCCCTGACTGTCCAGCATATCCTTGAGTTTCCCCGCCGGCGGCGCGCCGACAGTCTCGGGCACGCGGGGCTTGTCGAAATATGGCTTGTCGGCGGAGCCTTCATTCAGTATCTTCTCCCCCATCCACCGAAGCACTTTGGTAGCCCGGTCCTGGGAGAGCTCGATCTCGAAAAGCTCAGGAGTCTCGTCGATGAACCTGGTATTGCACGCTCCGCTTACGAACTCGGGGCAGCGCAGGATATTGCCGATAAAGGCGATATTGGTCTTGACCCCCCGTACTCTTATCTCATTGATGGAACGGATGGATTTGTTGATCGCCCCCTGAAATGTCCGGTCGAGGGTGGTGATTTTCACCAGCAAGCTGTCGTAATACGGCGTGATGACCGCTCCCGTGAAGGCGTTTCCCGCGTCGAGCCGGACGCCGAAGCCGCCCCCGCTGCGGTAAGTGGTGATTTTCCCTGTATCCGGCAGGAAGCTGTTCTTCGGATCCTCCGTGGTGACGCGGCACTGGATGGAGTAACCCCGCAGGGATACGGAATCCTGGCTGGTTATGCCGATCTCCGGCGAGTCCAGGGCGTACCCCTGGGCGATGAGTACCTGGGCCTGTACGATGTCGATACCGGTAACCATTTCCGTCACCGTATGCTCCACCTGTATCCTGGGGTTCATCTCGATGAAGTAATGGGCCCCGCTGCCGTCTACCAGGAACTCCACCGTGCCGGCGTTCACGTAGCCCACGGCGCGGGCGAAAGCCACCGCGTCCCTGCATAAGGCCTGCCTGACCTCTTCGCTTACGGAGAAGGCCGGGGCGTACTCCACGACTTTCTGGTAACGCCGCTGCACCGAGCAGTCCCTCTCGTACAGATGGACCACGTTGCCGTATTGGTCGGCCAGTATCTGCACTTCCACATGCTTCGGGTTGATCAGGTACTTTTCCATAAATATCTCGTCGCTGCCGAAAGCTTTCAGCGCCTCAGTCTTCACCAGCTCAAGAGCCGGTCCCAGCTCTTCCGGGCCGCTCACCAGCCTCATGCCCCTTCCGCCTCCTCCGGCGGAAGCTTTCAGGATCACCGGATAGCCGTACTCCTCCGCCAGGCGCCTGGCTTCTTCGACGGAGGCCAGGGGGGCCTCGCTGCCGGGCACCACCGGCACACCGCAGCTTTGGGCAGCCTTCTTCGCGTTGATCTTATCCCCCGCCTGCTCCAATACGGACGCCGGCGGGCCGATAAAGATAATGCCTGCTCTCTCGCAGGCTCCGGCAAAGCGGGGGTTTTCGGACAGGAAGCCATAACCGGGATGGATGGCGTCTACTTTCTTTTTCTTCGCCAGGGATAGGATGCGCTCTACGTCCATATACGCGGCCAGGGGGCTCATATTCTCCCCAATCAGGTAGGACTCGTCCGCCTTGGTCCGAAAGAGGCTCAGGGAGTCCTCCTTGGAGTGGATAGCCAGGGTCTTTAGCCCCAACTCGTAGCAAGCCCGGAATATTCGCACGGCGATCTCGCCCCGGTTGGCCGCCATCACTTTTTCGATTTTCTTGATCATGCCGCTTTTACCTCATTTACTTCCGTATCATCATCCGCTTAGTTGCTTCAGTCCTGGCGCAGGGGCGCCCGGTACAAGGCCATCAGGGCTTCCTTCGCTTTGTCCGGGGATATGGCCCAGGCGCCGCCGTCGGGTACCGCGAAATGGCCTTCGGGGCGGATGCCGTGGGAGCGCAAAGCCTGATCCACCAGCGCCGGGGTGATGCCTGACTCCGGGTCCCACTGGAGGGTGACCACGCCCACCGGTTTTATCTCGCAGTCCAGCTCCATCTCCTCCGCCTTCGCCGGCTCCAGTATCGCCGCCGTCCCGTGCTCGCCCCGCCGATAGAACCACTCGTTGCACGAGCATTCTTCCAATACGTCTTCCGCCCCCGGCGCCTGGGACGCCATGAGCACGTCGTTCATCAGGGATATACCGTACAGCCCCCCCGGCGCTTCGCCCTTCTGCCCGATGAGCGTACCGGGCTCGTCATTGAAAGTGGAGCGCACCCAGAAAGGCCTATTGAACTTGATCGCCGTATCCACCGCCCTGGGATGGACGACCTTTGCCCCGGTCATGGCAAGTATGTACATAGGGGAGAAATTGATCGAATTCAGAAACGGGGCCGAGGGGACAAGCTTCGGGTCGGTGAAAGCTATGCCCGGCACGTCCGTATATATCTCGACGCCGTCGGCTTCCAGGGCGCCGCCCAGGGCAATGGCGGTGATATCGCTCCCCCCCCTGCCCAGGGTCACCAGGTCCATCTTTTCATTGTATCCCTGAAATCCGGTGACCACCGCCACCGCCCCCCTGGACATGACCTCCCTCAGATATGAGACGTCCACGTCAAGGACTATCCCGTTCGTAAACTTGCTGTCCGTGCGTATACCCGCCTGCAGCCCGGTGACCGGCACGGCGGCGTATCCGTTTGCCCTCAGGTCCTCCGCCACCAGGCACGCGCTGATGGTCTCGCCGCAAGCCGCCAGCAGGTCTTTGGTCCTGGCTGCCGGCCTGGCGGATACATCGGTGAGCATATCCAGGAAAGTATCCGTGGCGTAAGGGTCCCCCCGGCGGCCCATGGCGGATACCACTACGACTACGTCGTTTCCCGCTTTCTTCTCGCTGATGATTTTGTCCAGTACCTGCTGCCGGCGTTCCTTAGTGCTTACGGAGGTGCCGCCAAACTTCTTCACGATCAATGCCATATAACCCAACCCTCTCCTGCTGAAAAAGAAAATGTCCGTAGCCTGAGGACTAAAGTCCCTTGGATACGGACGGTCTTCTGTAGAAATTATACCGCTATCTGCCGGAATGTCAATAGCCTATATACTAAAGCTGTCTACCGCTTTCACGCCCTCTTCGAAATCGCTGTGCAGCAGATGCACGGATATGGCTTCCAGCTCGTCCAGCACCGCCTGGGGCCACGCCTTCTCCCGCAGCCCGGCCAGCAGCTCCCGGGCGGACTTCTTGTTGTACGCCGCGAACGCCGCCCTCACCTCGATCAGCTGCCCGTGCAGATAAGCCATGTCCTCATCCGATATGGCGTCCAGGGCGCCTTCCTTCTTAGGCGAAAGCTTCTCCACTACCAGGCGCAGGGAGTCGATGAAAGCCGTCGTTTCCGTATCCATGACGTTTACTTCATGATCCCGCCCCGCCATCTCCAGCTTCAAGGCTATCGACGAGAGTTCTTTTTCCCCGATATTCGCTAGGGCGCTCTTCATCCCATGGACGTGGATGATATAGGTCCGGACGTCGTCCTCCTCATAAGCCCCGCGCCTGAGCTGGATATCCTCCAGCGCCGCCAGGGACTTCACGGCGTCCCTGACGAAGGCGTCGGCAAAGCGCTGGCTGATGGCAGGCTGCTGAGAAGCCGCCGTATCGCCGCCCGCGGCCTGGGGCGCGGTCCCCCGGGTAGACGCGGCTGGGGCTGAGCCTGCCTGCGCCCCTTCGCCCGACGCCTGCTCCTGCCCGGCTAAGGCGTGCTGTCGGCGCGCTTCCTCTACGACTTCCGGCGGCTGCTTATCCCGGATCAGCTTGTTCAATACAGTATTTAGCTGCCTGATATCGATGGGCTTGGATATGAAATCATCGAAGCCGTTGGCCAGAAACATCTCGGACTGGCCTACTACAGCGTCCGCCGTCAGGGCTACGATGGACCGCGTATAGTCCATCCCCCGGATAATGCCAGTCGCTTCCATGCCGTCCATCTTCGGCATCATGTGGTCCATGAATATGATATCGTAAGTATTGCCTTCTTTGATCTTGTCGATGGCTTCAAATCCACTGCCCGCCGAGTCCACTTTTAGCCCATAAGGCGCCAGCAGCCCGGCGGCTACGTAGATATTCGTCTCCACATCGTCCACGATGAGCACGCTGCCGTAAGGCATGGGGTCCCGGGTGATTTGCACCCTTCTCATCTGCGCTCCGCTGTCTTCCCGGAACTGCTCCAGGTTTTCGGCGACTTCCTTGCCCAGCACATCGTCTCCGATCCTGACCTGCCGTATACGCACTGTAAATACGGAGCCTTTACCCGGCTCGCTGTCCACGCCGATCTCCCCGCCCATCATCCGGACCAGGTTGCGCGTGATGCTCATGCCCAGCCCGGTGCCTTCCGTGGTCTTGTTGGCTTCCATATTGAACCGGGCGTACTCGTCAAAGAGCTGGCTCACCTGCTCCTGGGTCATGCCCTGCCCTGTGTCGCTCACGCTGACGACGATGACGACGTCGCTGCCGCTGCCTGCCCCGCCGGCCGCCTCTTCCCCGCTCTCCGCAACCTCGGCGGTGATATAGAGCTTCACCGTGCCTTCAGCCGTATACTTAAAGGCATTGGACAGGAGATTATTCAGTATCTGCTTGACCCGGAGTTCGTCCCCCATCAGCGTCGAGGGCGTATCCGGGTCGACTTCCACCAGGAACTCGATGGGCTTGCTGCCGATACGCATGATGTTGAGCTGGGCGGTATCGCTGATCAGGCTGGCTATCTCATATCTGGCAGTGGTCAGCTCCAGCTTGCCCGCCTCAATTTTTGACAGATCCAGTATGTCGTTGATGATGCCCAGAAGCAGGTCGCCGGAATTGTATATCTTGCCAAAAGCTTCCCTGATCCTGGGGTCGAGGGTCTCGTCCAGCATTTGTATATCGGTGATGCCCAGTATCGCGTTCATGGGCGTGCGTATCTCGTGGCTCATATTGGCAAGAAATACGGATTTGGCGCGGTTGGCCGCCTCCGCCTCCTCCACCGCGGTCTCCAAGTCACGCTGGAGCAGCACCCGTTCGGTGACGTCGTCCGTACTGCCTACCACGCCGATCGCGACGCCCTCGCCGTCGTGCATAAGCGTGGCATGGTACTCATACACGCCGTCGTCTATGTCGCTGGTCCAATCCTGGGCGCCTTCCACATAAGTGTTGTGTACATACCCGGCGATATCCAGGTACTTGTTATCCTCCCGGGCGCGGTCAAGCTTTTTCCCTTCCACGGAGGACGGGACGACCCCGATCTTCTGCAGGAAGCGCCCGTTGTATGTCGTGATCACCCCGTCGGCGTCCACGCTCCAGATAATGCCTTTATAGTTGCTTGTCACCGCTTCCAGCTTCGTCAGGGTGCTCCGCATGCTTAACGCGATCTCGTCGCGTTGTATAGCCCCTACGGCAAGCAAGCCCCAGGACCGGAGCACAAATACCTCACCCTCGCCAAAGGCCCTCCTGTTGTGATAATCGTCATAGCTGACGAACCCCCACAGCTCGCCGTGGAGGAAGATGGGGATGGCCAGCAGGGACTCCAGGCCAAATACGACAAGCTCCGAATGCTCAGGCTCGGGCAACTCGTCGATCGTACAGTTGATGGTCTCCCCCCGGGTAAATATGCCTTCCCAGCTGGGCATGACCTCTTCGTAAGCGAAGTCCGTCTCCTTGTCCAGCTCAGGCAGGCCCTCGTTGGCCCACTGGCATATGAGCCTGTAGTACAGCCTTCCGTCGTCCTTGCGTTTGTTCTTCCAGATGCTGACGCGGTCCACGTCAATGGATTTGCCTATCATCTCCATACACCGCATCATGACGCCGGTGTAGTCCACCACATCCGAAGCCATCAGAAGGGCGGCGGTATCATTCACAAGGGCCATGAGCTCCCGTTGTCTGTCCAGTTCCGAAGTCCGGCGCGCTACCAGGTCCTCCAGGCGTTTCTCTTCGCTGCGGCTTCTCTTCGTGGACAGCCTTGTGGTCGTGATCATGGAAATCACCAGCAAGACCAAAGTCGCCCCGGCCATGGAGAGGATGGTCGTGAAGCTTCGCGAGTTCATCCTGTTGGCGAATTCCGCCAGCTTGTGCTCGATGGAGTCCACATAGTTTCCCGTGCCGACTACCCAGTCGAATGGGGCGAAATACTTCGTATACCCCCGCTTCGGATAGGAGGAGCCCGGATCGTCCGGCAGGGGGAAGTGATAATCCGTGAAGCCGCCGCCGTGCTGCAAGCCTTCGGATAAGAAAGAGCGTACATACGTATATCCGTAGCTATCTACCGCTTCCAGCCGGTTGGTGCCTTCGGTATCCCAACCGAGGAGTACGACATTGACCCCCCTTGACGTATCGACCCAGAAGTAGCCTTCGTCGCCGTAGCGAAGGCCACGAACCACGCCGGCGGCTTCTTTCTTCGCTTCTTCCATGGTCAGCTCGCCGGTGAGCACGCGGGTGTGGTAATGCTCCAATATGCTGATAACGGACTCGACCTGCGACTTGATCAGTACATCATAATCATCCCGCAGGCCGGCTTCCGATTGCTCCAGATTCGCTTTCTGGATCACGCTCAAGTTAAACAGGACGATGACCACAAGGGTCACGATGATCATCAAGCTGTTGACCAGCGTATTGAGTACCAGCCCTGTTTTCGCCTTTTTACTTTCCATGACGTAGATTATATCCGAGTTTCCATCAGGATACAATACCTGTGTTGAAGAGCGGCTGCCTACTGCTCCCGGGGGCGGACGTCGCCGTCCACATGCCTCCAGAAAGCCAGGTTCTTCCGCCGAAGCTCCTTACGCTCCAGAGGCGCCGGCCACAAGTGCTGGCGTTTGCCCTGGCGCATCCCTGAAGCCAGGTGGTCGAACACCAGCGGGTTCTCCTTGCTTAGGTCGCGGATCAGCTCTTTGACCCTTGTCCGCTGGGTGTAGCCGTCCAGAGGGCATGGGCTGGCTATCGCCTCCAGGCCCATCTTATTTGCCGCGCCGATGATGTCCCGCTCCCGTATATAGGCAAAAGGCCGGATCACCGTGACCTCCGTCCTGTCCAGATAAGTCTTCGGCATGAAGGTGCCCAGCTGGCCGGAGTACAGAAGCCCCATCAGCCAGGTCTCCACCGCGTCGTCGTAGTGGTGGGCGAAGGCGACTTTATTGTAGCCGTGGCGCCTGGCGTAGTTGTGGATCAGCGCCCTGCGCCAGTAAGAGCAGCGTGAGCATGGGTTCTGCTCCTGATTATGAAGGATGTCATCAGACAAGTCCTGGCGCTGCACCTTCAGCTCCAGCCCAGCCGCGGCGGCGGACGCGGCTAAAGCGCCGTAGTCGGCTTCCTCCCCGGAGCGGAAGCCCAGGTCTATATGCATGGCGGCCAGCTCCACCGGCCAGGGTATATGCCGCGTAAGCCGGCTCAAGGCATGCATAAGCAGGGTGCTGTCCTTGCCGCCGGAAAAGCCTACCAGCACCCGGTCTCCCGGCTCAAGGAGGTCAAACTCCACGATAGCTTTCCGCATCCCCTTGATGATGTACGGCGGTATCTCCGGTCCACGCAAGCCCGCCAGATCCGGCGCCGGGAAGCCGAGCACCTCCGGCTTCTCCCTGCCCCTGTCGATTTCCTCCCATATACGGTCGATAGAATCTGTCATGTAAGCCTCCAGCCGCCGGCGTATTCGTTCTTGAGATAGTCCCCCGTCTGCCTGCCGAAGCCCAGGGGAAAGCCGGCCAGGGTCACCAGCGTCCAGCCTTTCTCCCCGGGCAGCATCAGCGTCTCCCCCCGCAGATAGCGCTCCGCGTGCTCGCCAAAGGGCTCCAGATCGAGCCGGCGCCTCATCCGCTCCGCCCTGATGCCCATCGCCAGGGGCTGGCTTGGCCGGAAGCGTCCGTTTCTGATCATCCCCAGATACCAGCCCCGGCGGCCCAGTTTCAGGCCCGCCATGTCCGGCAAGCCCGGAGGTATGCGGTATACATGGCCGCCGGTCACCGTGAAATCGCCCTCCAGGGGACGGGTGAAGCTTTCCCCCATGAAGGCTAGGAAAGGCGACGGGTCTTCCGGCTGTGACGCCGGTGAAACTCCCCGGGCGGAGCCGGCAGCCCTAGCGAAGCCGGCAGCCCTGGCAGCGCCAGCCGGCAGCACATCGGCGAAGCCGGCAGCCCTGGCGGCGTTGGCAGCCCCGGCAGCTCCAGCCGGCAGCACATCGGCGGAGCCGACTGCTCCGGCAGTTTTCTCCATCAGCGCCAGAAACTGCCCTTCCCCCTTAGCCAGGTGAGGCCATATCTGGCGGCAGTCCTTCAATACGCGCCCCTGCAGCCATCCCTCATATATGGGCGCCGGCAGGAGCCTGAAGCCTTGCTGCCTTCCCAGAAACGCTTCCACCGCCTCTTCGTTTTCCAATGGGTTGAAGGTACAGGTGGAGTATACCATCCTGCCGCCGGGCGCCAGCATCGCCGCCGCGGCGTCCAGCAGCCGGTCTTGTATCTCCCGGCAAGCCTCCCCGTTGTACTTGCGCCAGCCGGCCAATGCCCTGGGCTCCTTACGCAGCATCCCCTCCCCCGAGCATGGGGCGTCAATGAGTATCTTGTGGAAGAAGCCGGGAAACGCGGCGGCTAGCCGGTGGGGCTCTTCATTGGTCACTACGGCGTTGACGGCGCCCCAGTGCTCCAGGTTCCAGATGAGGGGCTTTAGCCGCTTCAGGCTATTGTCGTTGGCCACCAGCAAGCCCTCTCCCGCCATGGCCGAAGCCAGCTGGGTCGTCTTCCCCCCCGGCGCCGCGCAGAGATCCAGCACCCGTTCCCCAGGCTTCGCGTCCAGGGCGGCAGCCGGCGCCATGGCGCTGGGCTCCTGCAGGTAGTATATCCCGGCCTGGTAGAGGTGCAGCTTTGCCGGCCTCACATCCGGAGCATAGGTAAAGCCCCCCGGCGCCCAGGGTATGGGCGTCAGAGGAAAGGGCGTCAGCCTCAGCAGCTCCGGCACGGGGCCCTTCAAAGTATTCAGCCGCAGGCCCTGGACCGGCGTCTGCTCCATGCAGGACAGGAAAGCCGCCAGCCCCTCCCCGCCTAACTGGCCCTGAAGCCGCGCGGACAACTCCGCCGGAAGCCTCATATCCATGCCTCCAGGCGACAGATAGGCGTACCCAGCCCGAGGAACCGGCGCTCGTACTCCGTGACCACATTCCCTTCATAGCCGGAGTGATGAAGGTCGCCGGTGATCTTGCCTACAGACCATCCGTCCCGGACGAGCTTGTCGAGGGAGTATCCGAAGAAACTCTCCTGATCCGTCTTCAGGTGGAGGCCGCCCCCGGGGGCCAGTATGCGGCGGTATATCTTCAGCATGCCGCCGGAAGTCAGGCGCCTTGCCTCGTGCCTCTTCTTCGGCCAGGGGTCGCTGAAGTTCAGATATATCCGCTCCACCTGCCCCGGATCGAAGTATAGATCCAGTTCTTCCGCGTCCAGAGGCAGGTAAAGCAGGTTCGGCAAGGGCTTGTCCTGGTTCTTTCTGGCGGCGATAAACATCACGGTAAGCGCCTTTTCCACCCCGACGAAGCAGATTTCCGGGTGTTTCGAAGCCATAGCGAGCAAAAAATCACCTTTTCCTATGCCGATTTCTACATGGAACGGTGTTTTTTCATCCAGATAACGACAGATTTTTCCCCGGAACGCAGCCGGGCCGGAAGGCGATACACCGGGCATATCCGGCAGTTCCGCTTCGCCCTGCCAGTTTCTCCTTAATCGCATGGGAAGGCTCCTAAAAAAGAAAAAATACAAAAAAAAACAAAATGTTGAAAAAAAGTTTGCATTTATCATTTGAATCATATATACTGTGCTTGATTTCGTTTTCATGCGGTTGGCAAGAGATCTATACTCTCCTGGGCTTAGATTTTGGTTGACTCCCACGGAAAACGGCTCGACTATCTAATTTTCAGGAGGAATAATACATGGAAGACAAAACTCTGGTATGTAAAGACTGTGGCGAAGAATTCATCTTTAGTGTGGCTGAACAGGAGTTTTACGCGGAGAAAGGGTTCCAGAACGACCCTGCCCGCTGCCCTGCCTGCCGCCGCGCCCGGAAGCAAGCCGCCAATGAAAGCAGGGGCGAACGTCAGTACTACACCGTAATCTGCTCCGAATGCGGCGCCGAGACCCAGGTTCCTTTCAAGCCGACGGGTATTCGTCCAGTCTACTGCCGGGACTGCTATCAGAAGCAACAACAGTAGATCATTGCGCCAACCTTTGATCAGATAGCAGAGAAGTCCTCTCTTCGGAGAGGGCTTTTTTTCGTTTGGGCCAGCTCAGCCGCAAGACGGACGCGCCCGCTTTGGCCTCAATGCGCGCCTGCGCCCGCTTCCGCTTCGGTACCGGCGTCAGCCGCAGCTTCGGCTGCGGAAGCGTCCTCTTCCTCCGCCGCCCCGCTGCCGTGGAGCTTCGCCTCCACCTCCGCCGAACCTTTGGCGACGTCGTCTTCACTCAGCCCGGACTTCTTCAGCCGGTACTCGATGGCGTCCGCCCAGAAGCTGCTCTTCTCCTGCATCTTCCTGAACTTCTTGGCGTCGGCGTCCTTGCGTTTGCTCCTCGTGGCGGCATTGCCGGACACAATGGAGGCGATGGCCTTCGCCTGGAAAAGCTCCTCCTCGCTGAGCTTGTCGAAGTCCGCCACAAGCTTGTCGATGACCTTTTTGTAGTACGCCGAGAACTCAGCTGTGGATATCTCCGTATCCATATTGACGTACTCTTTGATTTTCGCGAACAATTCTTCCATAGATATGATCCTTTCCCCACTTCGCGGCGCCGCGCCTTTGATGCCAGGGCGGCATTTGTTCTATCACGGCAACAGTGTGGCTAATATATTCCCGTCCTCAGCCACGATGACCGTATGCTCAAACTGCGCGACATAGAAGCCCGGCGGCACCACCAGGGCCCATTCGTCATATCCGCAGTTCTCCACCGTCTCCGGCCCTTCAGAGATAAATGGCTCCAGGGCGATCACATGACCGGAGCTCAGCCTGCCCCTCTCCTGCCTGCTGTAATAATTCAGGATACATTCCGGCGCCTCATGGAGCTTACGCCCCAGGCCATGGCCGCAGAGGTTCTTGATCATGGTCATGCCATAGGATTTCGCCACCCCTTCTACGGCTCTGCCGATCTCATTGATCCTGCGCCCGGGCTTGGCGGCTTCGATAGCCGCGTCCCTGGCTTCCAGGCATATCTCGCACAACCTGTGAACTTTGGGGTCTTCGATTTCCACGGGTATGCTCATGCCAGTGTCGGCGAAGTACCCGTTCAGCTCCACCGAGACGTCGATATTGACCATCTGCCCCGCTTTGATCTGCCGGGAGCCGGGTATGCCGTGGGCTACCTCCGGCAGTACGCTGATGCAAGTAGCGCCGGGGAAGGAGTAGGACACCTGGGGCGCCGACCTGGCGCCGTAGCGCTTCATCGCTTCCTCGCCGATCCTGTCCAGCTGCCCGGTAGTGATGCCCGGCCTGATCCTGCTCGCCATCTTGTGCATGACTTCCGCGGCGATTTTGCCGGCTTCCAGTATCCCCTGTAAGTCTTTGTCCGTCTTAACGATCATCCTGGTTTTTCCGCCTTATCTGCGCCCGGCGCCTCCGCCCCGGCTCATGCCGCCGCCCCCGGTACGCCCGCCCCCGCCGAAGCCGCCGCCCCGGCTGCCGCCTCCAAAACTGCTTCTGCCAGCGCCACCGCCGCCGCTGAAGCCGCCGAAGCTACTTCCGCTGCGCCCGGCGCCTCCGCCCCGGCTCATGCCGCCGCCACCGGTGCGCCCGCCTCCGCCGAAGCCGCCGCCCAAGCCGCTGCCGGGCTTGCTGCCGCCTAAGCTGCCTAAGCCGCCTAAGCCCCCCGGGCGGGGCAAGCCGACGCCGGGTCTCGCCACGGGATGGCGCACCGGCTTAGGTATCGGTCTGCCCACAGGCGGGCGATAGTGCGCCCTGGGCCTGCGCAAGCCAAATCCGCCGAAGACCCTGGGGCGGTATATCATCCTGGGCATCAGTATAGGGGGCCGAAATACCCGGGGCCGGAAGATCCGTGGCCGCCGGGTAAACGTCGTCACAATGATGATGACGATGATGATCGTTATGATCCTGCCAAAGCCCGAAGACGACCCTGCGGGCGTCCGGCCCGCGGAGGCCGCGGGCGTGTACGGCTGCCCGGCGGCGGGGGTGGGCGCGCTCCCGGCAGGCGCCGGCGGCGTCGTTGCGCCGCCGTATGTGCCCGGATCGCTAAAATACGCGTCCAGCTTGATGTTGTACATCCGTTCATACTGCCCAAAAGCGGCGGCGGCAAACTGATATACGGCGGCGTCGTAGTCTCCGGCGTCGAAGTCGGCTTCCAGGTAATCGGTAAGGTAGGCGTCCAGCAAGCCGTCGCTGAACTGCTGCCTTATGCCTTCCCCCCGCAGCGCCCAATACTTACCCTCCCCCACGGCGAGAAGGAGCAGTAGCCCGTTATCGCGCTCGGGGGAACCGATTTTCCAGTCGTTGAAAAGGCGGTACGCGAATTGCTCGCTGTCCAGGCCATTAAGGAAATCCACCGTCACCACGATGACTTCGCCGCCGCAGGCTTCGGTGAGGGCCCAGCTGTAGTCGTTGATGAAGTCTATCGTGTCCGCGCTAAGGACGCCGGCCAGATCCGCGACGAACTCATATTCATCCTTATACTCCGGGACGGCCCCTGACGCGTACGCGGGCGCGCCGACCGGCAGCGAAACCAGCAAAACCAGCGCCGCCGCCAATAGCAAAAGGGATGTTTTTTTACCGATGAATTTCATCTCTCCGTTTACCGCCTTAATCAAACAGTTCCAGGGGCTTTACCCCCGTCAGCCCTCCAAGCAGCCCTGCCGGGAAGCCGGAAAGCACGCGGTTGAACGCCGCCGCTTCCTGATTGTACGGGTCATGGCCGATGCTATCGCCCCTCGAGCGGAAATCCGTATAAAGCTGCCGGGGGTATCTCTCGTCCTGCCCGGAAAGCTCCGTTACGCTCAGCACGTCGTAAAGATCCTTGACGGCGGTTTCCAGCTTTCGATTCGCCGCGGACTTCGCCCCCACTGTGGCGGCGACTTCCAGCTCTCCCCTGGCGATAAGCACATTTTGGATGAGGGCATTATCCTCCGGCAAATATTTTCTGGCGACCACCACCATATTGTAAGCCGCGCCGTCCCTCTCCCGGAGGTCGCCTTGAATGCTTATGCCATCCCCTCTGACGCCCATGGTGAATACAACGGCAGCTTTATCGCGTTTGCCCGCGAGGGAGTTGTGGCTGCCAATAAGGGTTCCGGCGGCAATCATGAGTATCATTACGCATATGGCGAATCGCTTGTCCTTCCAGATGCTCAATGCCTTCTCCTTACTGATTGATTTCCAGCAGCTTCTGCTTCAGCTGGCCTTCTATCCTGCCCAGCTCCGTCTCTGCCTGGCGCCTTTTTGCCCTGCCTTCGGTTTGTATCTTCAGTACTTCGTCCAGGGTCTCGATGAGCCTCTGGTTCGTATGCTGTAAGGTCTCCAGGTCTACCACGCCCCGCTCCGACTCCCTGGCGGTCTCCACGGTGCCGGTCTTCAGCATGTCGGCGTTCTTTTTCAGCAGCTCGTTGGTCATGTTCGTTACCTCCCGCTGAGCTTCCATGGCTTTCTGGCTGTGGACCATACCCAGGGCTAGCACCATCTGGCTCTTCCAGAGAGGTATCGTATTCACCAGGCTGGATTGTATCTTCTCCGCCATAAGGGTGTCGTTGTTCTGGATCAGGCGGATCTGGGGCGCCATCTGGATGGAGACCGTCCTGGTGAGCTCCAGGTCGTGGATCTTCTTCTCGAAGCGGTCGCAGAGGTTCGCGAAGTCGTTGGCGTTTTGGGCATCTTCCGGCAGGCCGCTGGCTTTCGCCTTAGCTACGAACTCCGGCAGGGTCACGTCCCGGGCTTCATTGAGCGCCTTTTTGCCCGCCAGGATGTACATCGCCAGCTCCTTCAGGTACACCAGGTTGGTGGCGTACATCTCATCCAGCATGGCGACGTCCTTCATCAGCGTGACCTGATGGCGCTCCAGGGACTGGGAGATTTTCTCCACATTCGCCTCCGCCTTATCGTACTTGGTCTTCATCAGCTGGACTTTGTTCGCGCTTTTCTTGAAGAGCCCTTTGAGACCCTTGTCCTTGTCGTCGATCTCGAAGCCGCGCAGCTCCATCACCAGGCTGGTGATCATATCCCCCGTCTCGCCCAGATCCTTTGTTTTCACATTAGACAGGGCCGCTTCCGAGAAACCCGCGATCTTCCTCTGCGCCCCGGCGCCATACTGGAGTATCTGATTGGCGTTGGTGACGTCGATCTTGCCGGCGAACTCCATCACCTGCTGCTGCTCGGCAGGGGTGAGGCTGCTCATGTCCAGGACTTCCGTGCTCACGGCAGCCTCCTGCATGGCCGTCGGCGCCGCCGTGTCCAGGGCCAGGCTTGCCGCGGCGACCTGCTCCAATACTTCCCCTTCCAGGGACAGGCTGATGTTTTCTTCGTTTGTCATAGGGAGTCTCCTTCCATGTTTCCGATTTTTGATTCCTGCTAATGTTAAATGGGGCGCTGCCCCATACCCCGTCTCTTCGCGAGGCAAAGCCCCGCTACGTTCCTAAAGCGATGCACTGCTTGATACTAGGTTGGGCGCTGCCCCATACCCTGCTTCTCCGGATTGATCTCGCCGTCGATAAGGCCTTCCTGAGTCAGCATCCCCTGGAGCACGGTGATGTCCGTGGAGATATCCAGGGCTTCGTCTTTGTATAAGCTGTCCAGCTGGTTGCGGAAAGCCTGCAGCACAGTATCCATGACGCCCTCGATCTTCCCCATGGCTGTCTTTACCGTCCCGCCCTGTACCGCCTGCCCCTCCATATTGTCATAGGAGTTCAGCATTTTCAATACTACGGGCAGATAGTAGTCCAGGGCGCGGCGTATCATCGCTGCTTTCTCCGGCCTGCGCCGCACCTCACCAAACATCTGGCGGCAGGTATCCTCCAGGGCGCTGATCTTCGCGGACAGCTCGGGATGGTTGATGCGGTTATTCACTTCCCGGATATCTTTCAGCAGCCCCTGCCCCCTGGCGATCATCTCGTCGGCCTGGGCGTTGCCCGTGGCGCCGAAGCTCTCCTCCACCTCCACGATTTCCCGGCTGGGCTTAAATACCATACCTCCCAGGAAGAATACGGCGCAGGAAAGGATGGCGGCGACGAGCATATCCGTAAGCCGATAGAAGGGAAATATAAGGCTGTAGACCAGCCAGCAGAGACCCGCGAGATAGTACGGGACAGGCGACCTCCTGACGATTTCCTTCTGCATCCCTTTCTCCTTTGTTTCGCGTTCGTCGCCCACGGCCAAAAAGCCGCGCGGGCACAGTATAACTATAATGCATTTGCGGCTTTTACGCAATTAAGATTCGATTAAAATATACTCATCCCCCGCGGCGCGCCAATATCAGCAGCAGGGGCATACCCAAGGCGTAACACGCGCCCAGCTGCCCCAGCCCCACCTCCGCCGCCGTCAACCGGAAAGGCAGCCCCAGGGTATAGCTCAGCACCGCCCCCACCACCAGGGCGTTGATCACCACGGGGGGCAGGGGTACCAGCCACTTATGCTTCATCCTGGCGCTGGCCATGGCCGCGGCCAGCGTGGCCAGGCTGCCGAATACCACATCGAGTGCGCCGCCGCCCCCCAGGAGGTTCGCCACAAGGCAGCCGACAAAGAGCCCCGGCACAGCTTCAGGGTACAGCCAGGGCAGCACCGCCATCGCTTCCGCTACCCGGAACTGGAGGGGGCCGAAGCTCACCGGCGCTAGGGCCAGGGTCAGCGCCGCGTAGGCGGCCGCCAGCACCGCGCCCCTTGCCAACTGTATTGTTTTCAAGCTTTTCATCGGCTTAATTATATCACGGATTATTCGTCATTATAGTTGCATAATAAATCTACATGCGATAAAATTGACTTTAGAACAAAATGATAAAGGTGCGATCGATCATATGAAAGTATTTATCGTTGGCGTCCCCTTATTCGACAAAGACATGGCTGTGCAAGCCTACCGCCTGTGCGACCGGAGCGGCGACAGGGCTATCGGTATCCAAAATGATTTCCGCAGGATGAGCGAGGCTTTTATCTCTCCCGGGCTGGATCTGGTCGAGCAGATCGGCCTTGAGCCCTTCGCCGGGGATAAGCTTCTCTTCGCTGATTTGAATATGTACCAGCTGCTTGTGGGAAGGCCCTCCAACATCGACATCCATCCGTCGAAGCTGATTTGCGTGCTGCCGGGGGACATCCCCGTCAACGACAGGATCATCGACCGCTGCGGAGGCCTGAAGGAAAAGGGCTACCGCCTCGCCTTGGAAGGCATACCGGAAGTCATCAATGATAATCCCATCATCCCCATGATCGATTATCTGATCCTGGATTATCTGTCCCCGAGCTTCACCAGCGCCCACTTCAACGCCAGGACCTTCCTGCCGAAGCTGAATCTGGTGTTCTCCAATATCCCTGACGACGAGTCTTTTGAGCGCCTTGTCGCCAGGAACCTCACGGCTTTGTTTACCGGCGGCTTCTACAGCAAGCCCATTACGGAAGGGCTGGCGGAGCTTTCCCCGGTCAAGATCAACGCCCTGCAGCTGCTGAGCCTGGTCCACAGCGAAGACTTCGAGTTCGACGAGATGGTGGAGATCATCGAAAGGGATCCGTACCTCACCATATCCCTGCTGCGCTTCATCAATTCGGCCGCCATCGGGCTAAGCCGGAAGGTGGATTCCCTCATGAGCGCGGTGACGATACTGGGCCAGCGGGAGATACGGCGATGGGCCACCGTCGCTATATCTGTGAGCCTTGCCGAAGACCGCCCGGGGGAGATCACGAAGCTGGCGCTCATCCGCGCGAAGTTCGCCGAGTGCCTGGCCCCCGCTTTCGGCTTGTCCGGTGATGAGCAGAGCCTCTTCCTGACGGGCCTTTTCTCCCTCATCGACGTCATCCTTCAGCTACCCATGGAGGAAGCGCTGAAAGAAGTCGCCCTGGAGGACAAAGTCAAGAGCACGCTGATCAAGAAGCAGGGCAACCTTTATACCGTCCTGGATTTCATCTATGCCTACGAGAGGGCCGACTGGGATCAGTGCTCCATTATGATGATACAAAACGGCGTGGAGTTCGAAGCGGTCAACCAGGCTTATGTGGACGCCGCGTTTTGGTACCACAATCTACTGGACATCATCGACCGGTAACCACAGGTTTTATACATCTCAACGCTTTCGGAGGGATACGTATATGATCAACATCCTGCTTTCGGGCTGCGACGGCCGAATGGGCCAGGCCGTAGTGGCGCGTCTTAAAGACCATCCCTATATCGCTGTCGCAGCCGGGGTAGATATGGTTCCGTCCGTGCAAAGGGATTATCCGGTCTACAAAGATTTCAGCGCCGTCAGGGAAAAAGCGGACGTGGCGGTGGACTTCAGCCACATCTCCCTGACCCCCGCGCTGCTGGACTACTGCAAAGGGCAAAGGCTGCCCCTGGTGCTCTGCACCACAGGCGTCGCAGGGGAGCTGGAAGCCCAAGTCGCCGAAGCGGCTAAGGAGATACCCATCTTCAAATCCGCCAATATGTCCCTGGGCGTCAGCCTCCTGCAAGCCCTGGTCCGCCAGGCCGCGGGGGTATTGGGGGATACTTATGATATCGAAATCATCGAGAAGCATCACAACACGAAGGTGGACGCCCCCAGCGGCACCGCCCTCATGATCGCCGAAGCCGCGGCTTCGGCTTTGGCTTATAAGCCCCGTTATGTCTATGACCGGACCGGGGAGCACCGTAAACGTGACCCTCAGGAGATCGGCATCCACGCGGTGAGGGGGGGCGCCATCGTAGGCGAGCACGAAGTCATGTTCATCGGGCCCCACGAGATACTGTCCATCAGCCATTCGGCCCAGTCCCGGGAGCTATTCGCTACCGGCGCCGTGAAAGCCGCCGAGTATCTGGCGGGCCAAAGCGAGCCGCGTTTCTATACGATGGACGACTTAGTCAGGTCGCTGGCTTGATGCGGGCCGGTGTTTTTATCGTGATCGAAGGCCTGGACGGCAGCGGTACGACGACCCAGACCGCCATGCTCAAGGATTGGTTCGAGGGCGAAGGCGCGGTATACGGCAAGTGCGTAGCCACATGCGAGCCTACGCAGGGGCCTGCCGGCAGCATGGCCCGCCTGGCGCTCAACCACAGGCTTACGCTGGACAGCGCAGCCATGGCTTTGCTTTTTGCCGCGGATCGTGCCGACCATGTATATAAGGAAGACGACGGGCGCCAGGAGCCCGGCGTCTTTCATCTGCTTGGCCGGGGCCAACACGTCCTCAGCGACCGCTACTTGCTTTCGTCCTTGGCGTACCAGTCCCTGGACTTACCTATGGAATGGGTACTGGAGATCAATGCCCGGGCTATCGTCCCCGACTTGACGGTATACATCGATATCGACCCTCAAGTGTCCCGGCGGCGTATGCAAGCGAACCGGTCCCATGAGGACTTATTTGAGGGCGCCGATACGCAAGCCAGGGTACGCGGGCAGTACGAGAAGGCGATAGCGCTCCTCCGGGGCAGGGGGCACGACATACGAAGGGTGGCGGGAGACCGGCCCGCCGCCGAAGTGTTTCAGGCTATCATTGTAGAGCTGCTGCCCCTCCTGCGTCGGCGGCAGGAGGATTGATAAAGACGTGGCGGCATTGAAAGCATCCGGCCCCGCTCCAGCCGACGACGGCGTATACCGAAGAATCGTAATCATTCAGCTTATCGCTTACGGCTCTTACGCGCCGATGAATTACTACAACGTGCTGTTGAAAAATATAGGCTTCGACAGCGCGGGGATCGGGCTTCTAGGCTCGGTGAGCAGCGTCATCGCCGCATTGACGCTCCCCCTGTGGGGCGTCTTATCCGATAAGATCGGTTCGGCGAAGAGGCTGTTTTTGCTGTCTATGGCAGCGTATGCCGCCGTCTTCGCGCTTCTGCCCGCCGCCGGCGGTATCGCTGCGCGCACTTATGTCCCCATTTACGCCCTCATCGTGGCGTACAGCCTGGTCCGCCAGCCGACGCACTCCCTGCAGGACGCCTGGATACTCGGCATGGCGGAGAAGCGCGGCTTCAACTTCACCGCGACCCGGAAGTGGGGCTCCTTCGGGTTCGCCGTTGTGTCCATGTTTCTCGGCTTGATTGCTGTAAATACGGGCACAGGTTTCACCTTCTACTTCGCCCCGGCTCTGATCCTGCCCCTCTTTCTCATTTGCCGGGGTTTCCCACGAGAGGGGCTTCCAAGCCTTGCCGATCCGGCCAGCCCTGCCGGCCCGGCGCAAAAGAAGCCCGGGGCCGTCAAAATCAAGCCCTGGGCGCTGTTTAAGAATTATCACCTGATGACCGCCTTCATCATGACCATAGCCTTGTCGTTTTACGTCGCCCTGGTCAGCCCGTTTTACCCCTTCATCCTGGAGAGCGCGGGCCTGGACGCGAACCTGTACGGCGTGATCAGCGGTTACGGCGCTTTCGTGCAGGTGGTCTGCATGTGGTTCGTATCTACCCGCTGCCGCGGCACCCCTCTGCCCGTCATCCTCATCGTAGGCGCCCTTGTCGGCGTAGGGGAGCAGGTCATGTACGGCATGGCTTCCAACTTCCTCATGATGATGGTAGCGGGCACCCTTTGGGGCGTATCCATGGCCATCTACGTCAGCACGCTGCCCACCTACATCCACAGCCTGGCGCCAAGCTCCCACAGCGCCACAGCCTTATCTCTCAACGGCGCGGTGGTGATGCTGCTGACCATAGCCGGCAACTATACCGGCGGGCGGCTCATCGCCTCCATCGGCGTCGACGCGTACAACTACGCCCTGGCCGTCCTCAGGGGCGCCCTGGCGCTGCTCTTCGCTATTAGCTTGATTATCGGAAAAAAGCTGCCTGCTGCCGCTTCATCCTCAAAATAATCGACTACATCACAACGACGACCCCGTTGAGGGACTCGACGATCTTGGCAAGCTGCTTCGTTTTCTGATCGTACAACACAATAAGGCTTTCCAGGTACTCCCTGGACGGCATGACTTCGTGCTGCTGCCCCGCGGCCGCGCCGGGAAGCCTGTGCTGGGCGGAGCTGGCTTCAGTGGCGCCTGTATCCATGCCTGCCGCCGCGTTGATAATGTCGGATAGTATCGTCGCCAATACCTTCTGAGCCTCTTTGATCGTCTCCAGATCCTTCTTCAGCATATCGGCGGAGTTCGTTCCCTGCTTGCCGCTTTTCAGCAGCTCTTCCAGCCTTTGCTTGGCTTCGTTGGCTTCCTTCACCACGTCGAGGCGGGTCTCCAGCAGGGATTGCCTGCACTCCTTGACTTTTGTGTAAAGCTCGGCGATGGTCAGCTGCTTATAGTCCGGCGCGGACTCCGCCACGGCCAGGGGCGTCGGATTGTCCCCTATGGTCACAGCGGGCTGGCCTTGAGTAAGCTCGGACGCGAAAAGGGGCATAGCCGCGCACAGCACGCACATGGCTATAATGATCAATAATGCCGGATATAACTTTCGCGCCGCTTTCATCGTATGGCAAACCCCTTCGTAAATCTCGCCCGAACTTTGTATAATAACCGCATACCGAAACGCTTAACGGTTGTGTTGCCTTACCTGTCCGTGTCTTCGGGCATCATCCTGTCCGTAGCCGCTGTCTCGCCGGTCACGGCTTCGTCCAGGCGCCCCGCCAGCTCCATGAGCCTGTCCAGCTCCTGAGCGATGACCTCCAGTACAAGGCGGTCTTCCTCAGTGGAAAGGGAGTTGCGCGACTGATAGATCAGCCGGGCGGGGATCGGCCCTTCGCCTTCGAGGATCAAGCCTTCCAGGGACTCCGCCGTGATGGGATTTACGTCAAAGCCCACATCGCCGCCCTCCTGCCCGCAGCCCGCCATGCCAAGGGAGGCTGTTAGGATAACGATAATGCTAACGATAACGATTCCCGGCTTCTTCATGGTATGTCTATTATACATTTTCTCCGCCTTTTTGCAGTAAACAATCTTGATTGAATTTGTAAACTTTTTGTATACATTTTGCAAAACGTTCATCCGGGTATGCCTTCGACGGGCATGGTGAACCATACCCTGGTGCCCTCGCCTACTTTGCTTTCGATCCTGATCGATCCCCCGTGCTGCTCCACCATAGCCTTCGCTATGCTCAGGCCCAGGCCCGAGCCCCCGGTGCTGCTGCGCCGCGACTTATCGGAGCGGTAGAAGCGCTCGAAGATCAGAGGCAACTCCTCCGGCTCTATCCCCACGCCGGTGTCGATCACGCAAAAGGAGACCCAGGCCCCCAGTCGCTCTACTTCCACCGATACCTTGCCGGGGGGATAAGTATGCTTGATGGCGTTGCCCAGCAGATTCAGCATGATCTGCCGGAAGCGGTCCGCGTCGGCGACGATGAAAAGGTCGTCCGGGCATAGCATCTCCACCTGCAGTCCGGGCTTCTTCTCCTTGATATTCAGGGAACCAATGATGAAGGTCAGGGCCTCGAAGACCCGGAATCTCTCCGGAAACAACTCGCCCACGCCGTTTTCCATCTTGATGAGATCCAGGATGTCCCCGGTGAGGTTGATCAGCCTGCGGGTCTCCTGCTGAATGATATCCAGCACAGCCGGCGCCTCCTCCTCCGATACCAGCCCGTCTTCCATCCCTTGGACGAAGCCCAGGATGGAGGTCAGGGGCGTGCGCAGCTCATGGGATATGCTGGCCAAAAATTCCCTGCGCATATTTTCGATTTGCTCAAGCTTGCCTTTCATCTCGTTAAACACTTGAATCAGGTGGCTCAGCTCGTCGTTGCCCGCGCTGGGGATATCCTCCACCGGCTCCCCCGCGGCCAGGCGCGAGGCGGCCAGCTCCAGCTCGCGCAAGTACTTGGAAGTCCGCCTTGTGTAGAGATAGATGAACAATACGCCCATCACGCCCATAATGAGCCCCACGCTCCAGATCTGCAGATATATCTGATATAACCCGCTCCGTATGCGCTCCACCGGGGAGTACTGCAGGATCGCGCCCTCGACCACGCCGTTGACGGTCATGGGCATGCCGTGGTACACCATGTAGGTGTCCCGCTCCGCAGAGTACTCCCTCCGGCGGAAAACCTCTTCCCCGTTCATGATACTGACCAGGTCTTTCACGATGTAGCTGCTTCCCTGCTCCTCCGAATCAGCGAGGGCATAGTACTCCAACAGGGCTTCCCCGTCCACGTCCAATACGTACACTTTGGAGTCCATCACCGCCCCGATGGCGTCCACCCCTTTAAAGAAGCCTTCCTGCCCGATCTCGCCTTTGATCCACGCCTCGTACTGGGCCATGACTTCCAGGGCGCCCCGGTATAGCGTGTTCTGCTTCTCGGAGAAGACAAAGCTTTGATAAATGAAAGTAATGGCCGCGGTCAGCGCGGCCAGGGTGAAGACAAAAATCGTCAGATATCCGATGAGGAGTTTGGAGAATGATGATTTAAACATAAGGTTCAGTCGCCTTCGAGTTTATACCCGACGCCCCATACCGTCTTGATCTGCCAGATGTTGCCTGGCTTCTCCAGCTTTTCCCGCAGCCGCTTGACATGGACGTCCACTGTGCGCGTATCGCCGTAGTAAGTATAGCCCCATACCTTCTCCAGGAGCTGCTCCCGGGAAAAGACTGTGTTGCGGTGCAGCATGAGGAAATGGAGAAGCTGTATCTCCTTTGGCTTCAGGTCTACGACCTTCTCGTCCAGGGTCACCTGATACCGGCCCAAATCCACCACCAGGTTGCCCACGGACACGGGGGCTTTGTCGTCCGTCTCCTCCCCCTCCTGCTTCTCCCGCAGGCGGGCTTTCACCCGGGCCACCAGCTCCTTGGTCTCAAAAGGCTTGACGATGTAGTCGTCGGCGCCGCTCTCGAAGCCTTGAAGCTTATCTTCAAGCATATCCCGGGCTGTAAGCATGATGATGGGGACGGAGCTGATCTTCCGCACGGCGCGGCACACGTCCCAGCCGTCCATGACGGGCATCATCACGTCGAGGATGATGAGGTCTATCTTCTCCTTCTCTACATATTCCAATGCTTTGGAGCCGTCGTATGCCACGAGTATCTGGAAGCCCTCGTTGGCCAGATACATCTTCAGCAGCCGGCATATGTTTTCGTCGTCGTCTACGACCAATATCCTTTTCTCATCCGCCATAAGAAGTACGCTCCCTCCATATATGCACCCTCTGCGCTTCGGATAGCAGATCGGGGCCCATAAGGTAAACGCCGCCGGTTGTCGGCGCTACGCCTCTACCGCGTCTTCGGCAGCCTTGATGCTCGCGGCCAGCCCCGGTACCTGGCCCATAGGGATGGCGCAGATCGCCAGCCTGACTCCGTTGCTCATGGCTACCAGATAGATGTGTTTCTCCATCAGCTTCGCGCACACCGCCTTCGGGTTCTGATGGGGCAAGGTGATGAAGAAGCCGCCGAAGTAGGGCAGCATCCGCAGCCCGGCTTCCTTTGCTTCCTTTGCGAAGATATCCGCGCGCTTGCGCAGGAGCCCGGCCATGGCCGCCCTCTCCTTCTCCGCCCTCTCCGCCAGGGCAGGGTCGCCGCATATCTTCACCATCATCTCCTGGGCGCCGTGGTTGCCGTTGGACCAGGCGCCCCTGGATGAGAAGGAGTGGATGTTGGTGAAATCATCCATGACCTTCTGTGAGGGGTGGAAGCCGACGATGGCGCCGCTGCGCATGCCGTAGACAAAGAAGGACTTCGACATGCTGAAGGCGACCACGACCTGCATGTTTTCCGGAAGGCCGGTAAACATACTCAGGAACCTCCGGTCTTCCTTCGGGTTGCCGCAGTAATCCACATATGCCATATCCAGGCCGATCACGACTTTCTTGCCCGTATCGGCAGCCAGCTTCTTGTAGAATGGGATCAGATCCGCCCAGTCCCCCTCCGACATGGAGTATCCGGTGGGATTATGCCCGGGGGTATTGAAGATGACGAGCAAATGCTCCTGCTTATCCAGCACCGCCTGGGATTTACTTTTGATATCCTTCGTGGTGAAGTTCAGGCCCTTGTCAAACATCTGGTAGGATTCCGTTGTCTTCGCGCACTCCAGGGCGATGGTCTTATACGGGGACCAGAGCCAGTCCGGGATCAGCACCGTCTCGCCCCGGTCAAGATAGTTGTCCACCATGAGCCTCACGGCGCCTGTGCCCCCCGGGGTGCCTACCGCGGCGGCGATGGTCCCCTCAGGCTGAAAGCCCTGGAAGGTATAGTCGATAGCCGCCTGGATGAACTCCGGCGACCCGGCTATAGTGGCATAGTCCATGAGCGTCTCCGCCGGCAGCTTGCGGAACTCTTCGTCCACTACCGGCAGTATAGCCAAATCGCCCTTTTCGTCGCGCATAGCGCCGATGGATCCGTCGATGATGTTTTCCACGCCTTGCTTCTTCGCTTCCCTTACCTGCGCTACCACAGCGAATACGGAATCCGGCTCGCTGCCTTTACCCGCGGCGTGATTCGCCGCCATTGACGCCAATGTCATATTCTTTCCTCCTAAGACCGGCTTCATACCCGGCTTACCAATTAAGTGATTATATCACATATCCATCCATGTTGACGCGGACAAATCCTGCTGATCTTACCTGAATTTGACTTTCATGAAGTTTTTCTTGCCTTTCTTCAACAATACAAAGTCTTTCCCTTCCGGCTTAGCTACCACGTCTTCCGGCCCCTCGCAGCGGACGCCGTCTACCGCGGCGCCTTTCTGGGCGATGAGCCTGCGCATTTCGCTCTTTGTCTCCACAAAGCCGGCGTTGTAGAACAGATCCACGACGTTGATCTCCCGGCCCTCTACTACGAATCCGCTTTCCGGCGCGCTTTCCCCCGAGGTATCCGCGGTAAATAAAGCTTGTACGGCCGACAGGACCTTGTCCGCTTCTTCTTCCCCGTGCACCAGCTTGGTGATT